>CALBKR010000083.1 GCA_937896105.1 uncultured Bacteroidales bacterium | reverse complement strand
CCGCCTCATCTGTCTTAGCACAGGCCGCGACCTCGACGACCCCACCCGTATGCTCTACTCGAAGCAGGAGTGGATGAAGACCAAGGCCGAGATGTTCGAGATGTTCGGCGATATCCCCGAGGCAATGGCCAACACCGTGGAGATATGCGACAAGGTAGAGTTCTACACTATCGACAACCCGCCGATTATGCCAAACTTTGCCATCCCCGAGGAGTTCGGCACCGAAGAGCTGTACAGACAGAAATTCACGCACGAAGACCTTTTCAACGAGTTCACCCGTGACGAGAAGGGCAACGTGGTGCTCTCGCAGGAGGATGCCGAGAAGAAGATAAAGAAGCTTGGCGGGTATGACAAGCTCTACCGCATAAAACTCGAGGGCGACTACCTGCGCAAGCTCGCATACGACGGAGCGAAGAAGTGCTACCCAGAACCATTCACACAGGAGCTCACCGACCGCATCGATTTCGAGCTGCACATTATGAAGACAATGGGTTTCCCGGGATACTTTCTCATCGTGCAGGATTTTATAAAGGCAGCCCGCGAAGAACTGGGTGTCTCCGTAGGCCCCGGGCGTGGTTCGGCAGCCGGCAGCGTGGTGGCGTATACGCTTGGAATTACACGCGTAGACCCCATAAAATATGACCTTCTGTTCGAGCGTTTCCTGAACCCCGACCGTATCTCACTCCCCGATATCGACGTCGATTTTGACGATGACGGCCGTGGGCGCGTACTCAACTGGGTAACAGAAAAATATGGAAAGGAGAAGGTAGCCCACATTATCACATACGGAACAATGGCAACCAAACTTGCCATCAAGGATGTTGCACGTGTGCAGAAACTGCCGCTCGACATATCGAACAAACTGTGCAAGGCCATCCCTGACCGCCTGCCCGACGGGCTCAAGATGAACCTGCCCAATGCCATACAGGCTGTGCCTGAGTTGCGCGAGGCCGAAGCATCGCCCGACCCTATCCTGCGCGACACCATCAAATACGCCAAGATGCTCGAGGGCAACGTGCGCAATACCGGTGTACACGCCTGCGGAACTATCATCTGCCGCGACGACATCACCGACCACGTACCCATCAGCATTGCCGAGGACAAGGCAACCGGCGAGAAGCTGCTCGTTACACAATACGAAGGCAGTGTCATCGAAGACACCGGCCTAATCAAGATGGACTTTCTCGGACTCAAGACACTCTCCATCATCAAAGAGGCGTTGGAAAACATACGGCAAAGCCTGAAAGAGGATGTTGACATCGACACCATACCCATCGACGACCCCAAGACATACGAGCTCTACTGCAAGGGCAACACCATAGGCACATTCCAGTTCGAGTCGCCAGGT
>CALBKR010000082.1 GCA_937896105.1 uncultured Bacteroidales bacterium | reverse complement strand
ACCTGCAATCCTTCGACAACTCGAAGAACTCCACAAAATAGTGGGAAATCTCCTCGACCTCCATATCGTATGTCCCGAACCCCTTTATACCCGGAGTGTCTACAATGTAGCTGCCGGGCATAAACTCGAACATCTCGGTATATGTAGTGGTGTGCATTCCAGTGTCGTGGGTCTTTGAAATCTCACCGACACGGGCTGCAATCTGCGGGGCTATGGCATTTACAAGACTCGACTTGCCCACACCTGAATTGCCGGCAAGCAACGAGACCTTGCCCTGCATCATCTCCTTGAGTGCATCGACGCCACTGCCGTCGGTAGCACAGGTGTGCAGGCAACAGTAGCCGATGCTTCCATACAAAGCCGAGAGATACCCGAGCTCCTCACGCTCGGCCTCGTTGTAGAGGTCGGTCTTGTTGAAGACGAGCACCACCGGAACACGATAGGCCTCGGCAGCAGCAAGGAAACGGTCGATGAAGGTGGTTGCCGTAGCCGGGTGGCTTATTGTTACAACAAGAAAGCACAAATCGAGGTTGGCAGCAAGTATATGCGACTGTTTTGAGAGGTTCGAAGCCTTGCGCACGATGTAGTTCTTGCGGTCGAGTATCTCGGTGATATATGCCGTACCGTCTTCACGCACGACAAAGCGTACGTGGTCGCCCACAGCCACAGGGTTGGTACTCCTGATTCCTTTCAGACGGAAATTGCCCTTTACCCTGCAGTCGACAAGCGCCCCATCGGCCGTGCGTACACCGTAGACACTGCCCGAACTTCTTATTACAGTCCCCTGTTCTGCCATCCGCTATCAGACGGTCATTATCTCCTTCTCCTTGGTTGCGAAAATCTCCTCTGCCCTCTTGATATACTTATCGTGGAGTTTCTGCAAGCTCTCCTCGCCATCCTTGGCAACATCCTCGGGAGTTCCCTCCTTGACCGACTTCTTCATCACATCAATACCGTCACGGCGTGCGTTGCGGATACTGATTTTAGCAGTCTCGAGCTCGTGTGAACACTGCTTTACCAGATCCTTGCGGCGTTCACCGGTCAATGGCGGTATGGCAATGATGATTACCTCGCCGTTGTTGGTGGGCAGAATACCCACGGGCGAGTCGATGATAGCCTTCTCGATTGGAGCTATCATATTCTTGTCCCAGGGCTTGATTGCTATTGTACGCAAATCGGGGGTTGTGATGGTCGCCACATTGCTCAATGGCATCTCTGCGCCGTATGAACTTACACGTACACAGTCGAGAAGGTGAACATTCGCCTTTCCTGCGCGTATGTGTGAATACTCATCCTCGAGGTGCATAATACTCATCTGCATCATCTCCTCGGTCTCGTTTAAACAAGCTTTTACGTCTATCATAATTATAAAATTAAATTGTTCATCGAAAAAGCGCCGTGGCATACTATCCACTAACTATCCGTAATTTTGACAAATATAGATAATATGCGTGAATAGAAACGGGATTTTAAGATTTTTTAAGAATTAATACTGCACATCTTCCGTTGCTGCAATGCAATGTTATTTCTATATTCGCAGGAAACTGGAGCTGCACTTTGCCAACAAACCGGCATTGGCGTTTGTTTCCATCAAAAAAAGAGAGGTTATGACAGATGTGAATAAAGAGAAACTGGCCACGGTGTTTTCGGGCACCCTGTGGCAGGCCGAATTGATTAAGGGCCTGCTCGATTCAAACGATATCCCCTGCGCAATAATGGACGAGACCATCGGTGCTGTGACATCGTCGTACGCCGGGCTTGACGGTGCGGTACTGGTTGTCGTGAACGAAGAGGACAAAGCACGTGCGCTTGAGATAATCGAGAACAGATAAACATAAAAAAGCAGCCTTGCGGGCTGCTTTTTTATGTTTGATCCAACGCGGGTATCAGGCCTTGATCTCTTTGATACGAGCCTTTTTACCTGTGAGGGCGCGCAAGTAGTAAAGTTTTGCACGACGAACACGACCACGCTTGTTGACAGTGATGCTGTCGATAGCAGGTGAGTTCAAAG
>CALBKR010000081.1 GCA_937896105.1 uncultured Bacteroidales bacterium | reverse complement strand
AGGGCCACGTTCTCCGGCGGTCAGTGAATTGGTATTGTCGGGCACACGCGCACCAACCTCATTGGTCAAAAATTTCTTATCCATAAAAAAAGGGTGTTAAGTATTTATATGAAAACTCAACACCCTTTTGCAGCAATTTGTTCGGCAGTTATTTTCCCTTGACAATGCGCTTAATATCATTCAGTTTATTCAGTGCCTCCAGGGGAGTGAGATTATTGACATCGATACCTAAAATCTCATCGCGCACCTGCGACAGCACAGGGTCGTCGAGCTGGAAGAAATTGAGCTGCACACCCTCACGGCTATCGGCGATTTCAACTGTGGGAGCGCCTTTGAGTTCGCCGCGGTTGTTGTTTGCTTCGAGCTTCTGCAGTATCTGCTCCGAGCGCTTTACAATGCTTTTTGGCATACCGGCCAGTTTGGCAACGTGGATACCGAAAGAGTGCTCGCTGCCGCCCGGCATAAGCTTGCGCAGGAATATTACCTTACCATCAATCTCACGCACCGATACATTGAAATTCTTTATACGCGAGAAACTCTTTTCCATCTCGTTAAGCTCGTGATAGTGGGTTGCAAACAGTGTACGCGCCCTACCCTTTGCATACTCGTGGATATACTCAACGATAGCCCAGGCAATTGACATACCGTCGTATGTCGATGTTCCGCGACCAAGCTCGTCGAACAGCACAAGGCTATGCCCCGAGAGATTGTTAAGGATATTCGAAGCTTCGGTCATCTCTACCATAAACGTAGACTCACCGGCAGATATGTTGTCGCTCGCACCCACACGGGTGAAAATCTTGTCCACCAAACCTATCACAGCGCTATCTGCAGGCACAAAACAGCCAATCTGTGCCATCAGGGTGATGAGTGCCGTCTGGCGCAAAAGAGCCGATTTACCGGCCATATTGGGACCTGTGACAATGATTATCTGCTGCTTGTCGCTATCGAGATAGAGGTCATTGGGAATGTAGCTCTCCCCTACTGCCATCTGCCTTTCAATAACAGGGTGACGCCCCTGCTTTATGTCGAGCACATCATCTTCGCTTATTACTGGACGAATATATTTGTAGGTACGTGATATATTGGCAAACGACAGCAGCACGTCGAGCCTTGCAAGATGCGATGCATTAACCTGAATTGCAGGGATATATGATGCAAGGTCGGCTACAAGGTTGTTGTATATCTGCGACTCGAGCGCAAGAATCTTCTCCTCGGCGCCAAGGATTTTCTCCTCATACTCCTTGAGTTCCTGTGTAATATAACGCTCGGCATTCACAAGTGTCTGCTTGCGTATCCACTCTTGCGGCACGTTATCCTTGTAGGTGTTGCGCACCTCGATGTAGTAACCGAACACATTGTTGAACGATATCTTGAGGCTCGGAATACCTGTGCGCTCACTCTCGCGCTGCTGCAACTGCAAGAGATAATCCTTGCCGTTGTATGCAATCTGACGCAGCTCATCCAACTGCTCATCCACACCATCGGCCACTACCCCACCCTTATTGAGCAGCAAAGGCGGTTCGGGAACTATTTCGACAGCTATCCTGTCACGTATATCGGCACAGCAATCGAGCTGTGCACCGATACGTTTGAGCACATCATTTCCGGCAGCCTCACAAGCCTGCTTTATCGGTTCTACAGCCTGCAATGCCAACTTCAGCTGCACCATCTCGCGTGGTGACACGCGCCCTGCAGCAACCTTGGCTATTATGCGCTCGAGGTCACCTATCTGGTGAAGATGTTCCTCGACAAGTTCACGGAAATCGGGCTCGCGAAAATAGTACTCAACTATATCAAGACGCTCCTCGATAGGCTTCTTGTCCTTCAACGGGAACACCATCCAGCGTTTCAATAGACGGGCACCCATAGCTGTAGATGTATTGTCGATAACCGACAGCAGCGAAGAACCGCCATCGTGCATACTGCCAAGCAGTTCAAGGCTGCGTATGGTGAATTTGTCGAGTCGCACATAACGCTCCTCTTCAATGCGCGATATGTTGCGGATATGTGATATCTGCGTATGCAGTGTCACGTTTAGGTAGTGCAGTATCGCACCGGCCGCCACCACTCCACTGCGCAGATGGGAAATGCCGAACCCCTTGAGGTTCTTTGTCTCGAAATGCTTTGTCAGCTTCTCGTTCGCGAATTCATCGGTGAAAGCCCAGTCATCGAGCTCAAAAGTGAGGAATTTGGTTCCGAAACAGTCATTGAAACGGCCTTTCAGACCACGCTCTACAAGCACCTCTTTAGGACGGAAATTTATCAGCAGTTTCTCTATGTAATCGAATGTACCCTCGGCAACAAGAAACTCACCGGTAGATATGTCGAGGAACGAGACACCGCACATAGGCTTACCGAAATGTACAGCTGCAAGAAAGTTATTTTCCTTGTAATCAAGCACATTGTCATTGATAGAGACACCAGGTGTGACAAGCTCCGTTATACCGCGTTTCACAAGTTTCTTGGTCATCTTCGGGTCCTCGAGCTGGTCGCAGATTGCAACACGCTTGCCGGCACGCACCAGTTTAGGCAGGTAAGTATCGAGGGCGTGAAAGGGGAAACCTGCCATCTCAATGGCCTTTGCTGTATCGCTTTTGCCGTTAGAGCGTTTGGTAAGGGTTATGCCAAGTATTTCCGACGCAAGGACTGCATCGGAGCAATATGTTTCATAGAAGTCGCCGCAGCGGAAGAGTAGCACGGCATCGGGATGCTTTGCTTTGAGGTCATAGAACTGACGCATCATAGGCGTCATGGCTGCATCTTTTTCGGCCATATATCGTTTATATATTTTACATTCAATTATTATGCGAAGATAACGATTTTTATCCGATTTTCGGAGCATCGCAGGAAAAAAGAGATTTCACCCATAAAATATGCTTGCAAAAAGGCAAATCATTCAAAATTTATATATTTTTGCAGTTTATTACATCTACTATGTAGATAGTAATACCAATTATCGTAAACAAATTAAAGAAAGATATATGGCATACAATTTTAACGAAATCGAGCAGAAGTGGCAACAGCGTTGGAAAGAAGAGAAGACCTATCGTGTAGTTGAGAATGGAGATAAACCGAAATTCTATATCCTGAATATGTTTCCTTACCCGTCGGGAGCAGGTCTCCACGTAGGTCACCCGCTCGGATACATTGCATCGGATATATACGCACGCTACAAGCGTCTTAACGGATACAACGTGCTCAACCCTATGGGTTACGATGCATACGGCCTCCCTGCCGAACAGTACGCGATACAGACAGGACAGCACCCGGCTGTTACAACCGAGCAGAACATTGCACGTTACCGCGAGCAACTCGACAAGATAGGTTTCTGCTTCGACTGGGATCGTGAGATAAGGACTTGCGATGCAGAGTATTACCATTGGACACAATGGACATTCATCAAAATGTTCAACAGCTACTATGACAACAATACCAAGAGTGCAAGACCCATTGAGGAGCTCATCGAAAAATTGAGCAAAGAGGGTAGTGCCGGTATCAATGCAGCCTGCACCGAGGAGATAGCCGTTACAGCAGCCGAATGGAACAGTATGAGCGAGCCCGAGCAGCAGGAACTGCTTATGAACTGGCGTATTGCATTCCTAAACGATACAATGGTTAACTGGTGTCCTGCACTGGGCACTGTACTTGCCAACGATGAGGTTGTCGATGGCGTTTCGGAGCGCGGAGGCCACCCGGTTGTGCAGAAGAAAATGAAACAGTGGTGCCTTAGGGTATCGGCCTATTCGCAGCGCTTGCTCGACGGCCTTGAGAAGATTGAATGGAGCGAGTCGATAAAGGAGACACAGCGCAACTGGATTGGGCGCAGTGACGGTACCGAGATGCAGTTCCGCATAAAGGAGAGCGACATTGAATTTACAATATTCACAACCCGCGCCGACACTATATTCGGTGTAACATTTATGGTACTTGCCCCCGAAAGTGAACTTGTGGAGAAGATTACCACTGCAGAGCAGAAAGAGGCTGTGGAGGCATACATAGACCGTACCAAGAAACGTACAGAGCGCGAACGTATGATAGACCGCAATGTGACAGGTGTCTTCACCGGTGCATACGCCATCAACCCCATCACTGGCGAGGAGATACCGGTATGGGTCAGTGACTATGTACTATCGGGCTACGGAACAGGAGCCATTATGGCCGTTCCTGCACACGACAGCCGTGACTACGCATTTGCAAAGCATTTCGGCATAGAGATACGCCCGCTCATCGAAGGTTGCGATGTGAGTGAGGAGAGTTTCGATGCCAAGGAGGGTATAATGACAAACTCACCTGTTGCAAAATTCGCCGACTGCAAGCTCAACCTCAACGGACTCACAGTTAAAGAGGCCATTGCAAAGACAAAGCAGTTTGTCACAGAGAACAAGCTTGGACGCGTGAAGGTAAACTATCGCCTGCGCGATGCCATATT
>CALBKR010000080.1 GCA_937896105.1 uncultured Bacteroidales bacterium | reverse complement strand
CCTTCAACAGATCCTCGCGAGTCATACCCTCCTTACGTGGAGCACCACCCGATGATATGATATACTTTGCATCCTTGAATGCCTCGGCAACATCGGTTGTAGCGGTAATGTTCACCTCGTCGAAGCCGCTCTGACGCATCTCCTCGGCAACACCCTCGGGAGAGAATACATCATAGAGACAGAGGTTTGTTGTCAAACCCATCATCAAGGCACACTGTGCCATATTTGAACCAATCATACCGGCAGCGCCGACAATCACCAATTTTTCGTCTGTTAGATACTGCATAATTTCTTAATTTAATGGTTATTATGTTTTTATTATCTCTTTATCTTACAATCCCAAATGCTTGAATATCCTTGCCGTGGCACCGGCGTTGGTCGACACAAGGTCGCCTGCCGCCTTGCCTGCACGCCCGAGCAGCGCCGCATCGGCCTCAAAGGCATTCATCTTCTCTTCGAAATCACAGGTCGCGATTATCTCGTGACCACCGCCACACTCCTTGAGCATCTGCGCCTCCTGAAATTTACGGTTGTTCGGCCCGAAGAAAACCGGGATGCCATAGACCGCCGCCTCGAGAACATTGTGTATACCGACACCGAAACCGCCGCCTACAAGCGCCATATCGCCATAGCGGTATATCGATGAAAGAAGACCATAGCAATCGACTATAAGGCAGTCGGCAGCCCTCACCTCGTCCATTGTGGCAGTTGAATAGCGCACGCATTTGCCCTCGTACTGTTCGAGGATGTGGGCGATACGCTCTTCATTCACTTCGTGCGAGGCTATAATGAGTTTCCAGTTCCTGTGCCTGTTGAAATAGGGCATATACACGGCTTCGTCCTCGCCCCAGGAGCTGCCGACGACAAAGATAGGTCTCTCGCCCTCGGCAAAAGCATCGACCAGAGGTAACTGACGCGCCTGCTCAAGTATCTTCATCACACGGTCAAAGCGTGTATCTCCGACAACTGTCGCATTTTCCACTGCCACCGATTTTAGGAGCTCCTTCGACTTGGCATTCTGCACAAAGAGATGGTCGAAACAGTGCAACGCCAAACGGTAACGGCCGCCCCAAGACTTGAAGAAGGCCTGCTCCTTGCGGAATATCGACGACACACTGTACACCGGCACCGAACGCTCTTTCAACTCCAAAAGATAATTTATCCAGAACTCGTACTTGATGAAGAAGGCCATCTTGGGCTGCACTGCGTCAAGGAAACGGCGCACATTGCGCTTTGTGTCAAAAGGCAGATAGCATACGATATCGGCCTGCTGGTAATTCTTTGCCGGGTTATAACCCGATGGCGAGAAGAAGGTGAGCACAACGCGATACTCGGGGTGCTCGGCACGCAGTTTCTCTATCATCGGACGCCCCTGCTCGAACTCCCCGAGCGACGATGCGTGGAACCATACATATTGCGTCCCGGGCTTTACCTTCTCCTTGAGAAGAGCAAACACCTCGCGATGTCCTGCTATCATTTTCTTTGCTTTCTTGTGGCCGAAGAATGCCACCAACTTTACAAAGAAGATATATAGGTATATTCCAAATGTGTACATAGTATTACCCTAAAACAGTTATTGCACGACGCAGGCGTGACAATGTCTCGGCCTTGCCTATGAGCCCCGATATGTGGAACATCTGCGGGCCTTTACCCTCGCCCACCAACGCAAGGCGGAAGGCATTCATAATATCGCCCATTCCATAGCCTTTGGCCTCTATCCACTCGTGAACGGCCTTGTCTTGGTTCTCGATAGAGAAATCATCGAGGCTCTCGAGCAGGTCGGCAAGTTCGGTCATCTTTCGGGCAGAATCCTCTTTCCAGCGTTTCTTGACAGTCTTTTCATCGTAGGACTGCGGTGCCTCGAAATAGAAGCTGCTGGCATCCCATAGCTCGTGAACGAAGTTTACACGTCCCTTCATAAGGCCGACTATCTGCTCAAGGTAGTCGGGAGTTGCATCAAAGCCGTGTGACTTGACGACATCCATAAATATCGCAGCTATCTCGCTATCGGGTTTCATTAGTATGTATTCGTGGTTGAACCACACCATCTTCTTATAGTCGAAACGGGCACCGGCCTTGCTGCACTTGGTGAGGTCGAATTTCTGCACCAGTTCATCGAGTGACATCAGCTCGACATCATCTCCCGGGTTCCAGCCGAGCAGGGCGAGGAAATTCACGACAGCCTCGGGCAGATAGTCGCTCTCGCGGAAACCGGCCGACACTGCACCGCTCTTGGGGTCGTTCCACTCCAATGGGAATACCGGGAAACCAAGGCGGTCGCCATCGCGCTTGCTGAGCTTGCCATTGCCCTCGGGCTTGAGCAGCAGCGACAGATGGGCGAACTGCGGCATTGTATCCTCCCAGCCGAACGCACGGTAGAGGAGCACGTGCAACGGTGCCGAAGGCAACCACTCCTCGCCACGTATCACGTGGGATATCTCCATAAGGTGGTCGTCGACGATGTTTGCAAGGTGATATGTGGGGAGTTCGTCGGCCGACTTGTAGAGCACCTTGTCGTCAATGATAGAGGAGTCGATGGTCACGACACCGCGTATCATATCGTTCACGACAACCTTCTCGCCCGGTTCTACCTTGAAACGGACAACATACTGATGCCCCGATTCAATGAGCGAAGCCACCTCGGCAGGCTCCATCGCCAAAGAGTTACGCATAGTAAGACGCGTGGAGGCATCGTACTGGAAATTGTCAATAGCCGAACGCTTTGCCTCGAGTTCCTCGGGGGTGTCGAATGCTATATATGCTTTTCCGTTATCGAGAAGTTGCTTTACATATATTTTGTAAATCTCGCGGCGCTCCGACTGGCGATAGGGACCGTATTGGCCTCCGAAGGAGACACCTTCGTCGAACTTGATGCCGAGCCAACGGAATGACTCAAGGATATACTCCTCGGCACCCGGCACAAAGCGGTTAGAATCGGTATCCTCGATGCGGAGCACAAGATCCCCGCCATGTTGTTTTGCAAACAGATAATTGTATAGTGCTGTCCTCACGCCACCGATATGCAACGGCCCTGTAGGACTTGGTGCAAAACGCACCCTCACTCTTCTTTCAGCCATAGTGTTAAAATGTTAGTATTCGTTGTCATTACACGCATTACCCAGGCAGAGCACAATCGCCCGCAACAAACCCAATATAATGGTATAATGCACAAAATTAGCATAACTTACGCTGTTGGCAAAATAAAATCAAAGATTTTTCTATCGCTGCAAAGAAAAGCGGCAGAAGCCGTTCTGTTTCGCTCAGTTGTTACTAATTTGCGCAAGCGCGAATATTTACTGTAGGCGGCAAGCCGCACTCCTTGGTGCTACTAAAGTAACAGTCGTCGCGAACAACGCTTATCACGCGTCGTCGCTTTGAAAAATATTCAAGCAAGCTTGATATTTGCTTTTGCGAAGTTTAGCTGCGCTCATTGCGTGTGAAAATAAATTTTCACCCATTCGCTTGCACAACTTTCTCGCTCGTTTGTTACTAATTTGCGCAAGCGCGAATATTTACTGCACTCGCTTTGAAAAATATTCAAGCAAGCTTGATATTTCTCGCTCGTTTGTTACTATATTTGCAATATTAAATTAATATATTGCCAAAACTATTCAAAGAAAAAAAAGATATGGAAAAGATAAAAACGGGTTTATGGAGCAGATTAAAGAACAATATAAAGAAAAACGGTCGCAGCATATCAAGGGTTGTGCTGGTCATTATTTGCATTGGGCTTATCATCTACTTTATGCCCAAGAATAAGAGTATCCATTACGATTTCAAGCGCAACGAGCCTTGGGCGCATGAGCAAATTCTTGCGGAATTCGATTTCGATGTGCGCAAGTCTAACGATGAAATCAAAGCAGAGCAGGACAGTATAACCAACAGTATAATTCCCGTGTTCAAGAATTTGGGGGCGCCACAGGAACTCATCAGATCTTTGACAAAAGCAGCTGTATATGCAGGAACAAGAAGCGACGAACAAAGGAGGCTGGAGGAGAGCCTCAGAAATTTATACAATAGCAGATATATCATTGAGGATTGCGACACCGCCTACCTGAAAAACAGAAAGGACATCTGGATAGTTACTTACCAGAATAACATCCAAGAGGCACAAAGGCCTGTTAAAACAGAAATCCTTACATTATCCGAGGTACAAAAGCTGCTCTTGCAGGCATTCAGCGACACGGCAAGAATAATGCAATATACACAGGCCAACTACAAATACGACACTCTGGCCGTCAAAGAGGAGTTGGCAAGACAACTCAAGGAAATCAAGCCTATAATCAAGCACATAAAGGAGGGGCAGAAGATAATAAACAAAGGAGAGATTGTCGATGCGCTGGATGAGAGAATAATTGAAACATACCTTGACGAGAAAAATGCCAAAGAGAAGATAAAATCGGAGGACAACTGGCAGTATATCCTGCTCGGACAAGCATTCTTCATTATAATATGTATGATATTGTTATTGGTGTACATCGTATTATACAAGAAAGATGTACTCAACAACGCCAACAAGTTCATATTTACGATAATATCGGCAACAATCTTCCCTATCATCGTTGGTCTTATGACATCACATGGAGGTTACAGCGTTTTTATCCTTCCATTTGTCATAACACCTATCACACTTTGCCTTTTCATCGACCACAATACAGCATTCGTGACAAGCACTATATCAATTGCTATGTGCTCGATAATGGTCAATGCGCCTTATGAGTTTCTATTACTGCAGATTATTGCCAGCATCACTGCAATATTGACACTCAGGGATCTCTCATCGCGCTCGCAAATGTTCAAGTGCGTTGCGATAACATTCATTGCATACTCTGCAACTTATTTATGCTACGAGATGGTTGACGCTGCCGGTTTTTCGAACATAAACAATATGATGTATGTGTACTTTGCAATAAGCACTATACTTTCACTATTCATATACCCGCTTATGTTCATTATCGAGCGAACTTTCGGTTTTATCTCGAGCGTGACACTCATAGAGTTGTCGAACCTCAACAGCAAGCTGCTGCAGAGGATGTCGCAGGAGGTTCCGGGAACATTCCAGCACTCGATGCAGGTGGGCAACCTTGCGGCAGCAGCGGCTTTGGCAAATGGCGGAAACCCGCT
>CALBKR010000079.1 GCA_937896105.1 uncultured Bacteroidales bacterium | reverse complement strand
GAGTGGGGGATTGTATGACAATATGTTAGATGCTCACGCGACCAGCGTATTCCAGATAGAAGGTAATTTCGGTGCAACTGCCGGTATCGCAGAGATGCTTTTGCAGAGCCGTCCGGACTCTATAGTTCTGCTGCCTGCATTGCCAAGAGAGTGGGCGGAAGGTTCAATAGAAGGATTAAAGGCTATTGGTAATTTTGAGGTAGATATGGAGTGGAACGATGGCAGACCTACAATGGTGCGTGTTGTGTCACATAGCGGAATGCCACTTACTTTGGCTTATCCCGGAATTAAGGATGCGGAAATCTTTGTGCAGACGGAGAGTCTGCCAGAACTTAAATACAATGGAGATAATATTGTGTCTTTTGAGACTGAAAAGGGAGAGGAGTACCTACTTGATTTCTCAAAAATAGAATGGGATGCCGAGGTTTATGATGTTTATGAACCAAGAAATACGGGTACAAAGAATCGTAACGACCGTAATCTTAGGAAAATCGGACTTGTAAGTCCAACAAGGGGAGTATCAGAATATTCGTTGACAACAGAGGAAATGTCAATGGATTATGTAAATCTTGCAACGGCAGAGAATCCTGTTGCTTTTGTCGCAGAACCGAATGAAACTGTAGAACTTGCTGTTGTTGCGGATGGTACTTGGAGGCATCATTTTGTGTATGTTGATTATGATGAAGATGGATTCGATGCTGCAATTGAAGATGGCAGCAACTGGAAACCTTCATACGACCTAGTTGCCTATAGCTTCTTTAATAATGATGCTGAAACCGATGCTGAAGGGTGGAACAGTGTCGGAAGTTCAATAAGCGGTGGCAATAGAAGTACTCCCTCTTTGCCGGCATTCACTGTTCCTGGCAAGGAGGGTGTTTACCGTATGCGTATCAAGCAAGACTGGTGTAATATTGACCCGGCCGGTGACGCCGACGGCAAGTTCGGTGATTTTAAAGAAAACGGTGGAGCCATTGTTGATGTCTTACTTGTTGTCGGTAATCCTGAAACTGGTATCAACGAGGTGAAAACCGAAAAAGGGAATATGAAAGTCATATATGACTTTGCCGGTCGCAGATTCGATAAAGCGGTAGCTCCGGGTTTTTATGTTGTTAATGGTAAGAAAATTAAAATCAAATGAACAATAATAATGGACGATTGCTCTCGCTTGATGTCTTGAGAGGGCTTGACCTCTTTCTGCTTGTTGGTTTGCAGCCCGTACTGCGTGTTCTGCTTATTGAACTTGACTGCCAGGCACTCAATGATACCCTGCTTTACCAGCTCGACCACGCCGAGTGGGAGGGACTGCGCGTGTGGGATCTTGTAATGCCGCTCTTTCTTTTTATGTCGGGTGTGACAATGCCGTACTCCCTTCCTAAATACAAACTGCAGAATGGCAATGCCGGCGTGTGGAGACGCATCCTAAAACGCTTTATACTGCTGTTCCTTCTTGGTATGGTCGTGCAGGGAAACCTGTTGGCGCTCGATGCGGAAAGGATATACATATACAGCAATACCTTGCAGGCAATAGCTGTCGGCTATCTGCTTGCTGCACCTTTGGTGCTCTATCTTAAACCGAAGCAGCAACTCATTGCAATAGCTGCTTTGCTTGTCATATATTCCTTGCCGATGCATATCCTTGGTGACTGGAGTGCGCAGGAGAATTTTGCGGCAGTTGTGGACAAGGCTGTGCTCGGGCGTTTCCGTGATGGCAGCGTAGTGGCAGCTGACGGCACGGTGCAGTTCGCCGCCTGGTACGATTACACCTGGGTGTGGAGCAGTATCACATTCTGTTGTACTGTAGCGCTTGGCAGTTTCGCGGGCTATCTGACAAGGAGCGGCAACGATAACCGCGTGGCAACAGCAAGGAAACTTCTGCTTATGGCAGCTGTACTGTTGCTTGCCGGCTATCTCTTTGGTATATACCAACCGATAATCAAGCGTATATGGAGCGCGAGTATGGTGCTTTGCACTGCCGGATGGTGTTATCTGTTGCTTGCGCTGTTCTATTGGTGGATAGATGTCAAAGGGCACACGAAAGGGTGGAACTGGTTGCTGTATTATGGATGTAATGCAATTACGGCATACCTCATCGGCGAGCTTATCAATTTCCGCGGAATAGCAGAGTCTTTGCTCTATGGTACCGAGCAGTATCTCAAGGAGTGGTATCCTGTTCTGCTCACGGCCTGCAACAGCCTGATAATATTCTTTATCCTCAAGTTTATGTACAGGAACAGACTGTTCCTGAAAGTATAATACACGATTTATCTATCTATATGTGTGAGGGCGGCTCCTGAAAGTCGCTCTCTTTTTTTGTTTTTCTGTTTCCAAGATGTAAATTTGCACTACAGATAATATTTGATTTTATGACAGGAACAGCACGCTCGAACCGTTATCATATAGCTGTCTTCGGCAGGCGTAACACAGGGAAATCATCACTCGTGAATTCGCTTGTGGGGCAGGATGTCTCCATTGTTTCCGATGTGGCAGGTACTACAACCGACACGGTGTGGAAGAATATCGAACTGCCGGGCATAGGCGCGGCAGTGATTGGTGATACTGCCGGTTTTGACGATGAGGGCGCTCTCGGTACAATGCGTGTGGATGCTGCCAGGAAGGTTCTCTCCCGTGCCGACCTCGCCATTATACTGCTTGGCGAGCCGGGTGGCAATGTCTCTCTCGAAAAGGAGTGGTATGCGGCTGCTATGGCACAACAACTGCCTGTTATACTGCTTGCCGGCAAATGCGATGAACAGGGCAGCTTGGTGCGTCTTGAACAGTGGAGAACACTCTTTGGTGAAGATGTCATCCCATTCTCGGCGAGGAGCGGTGAGGGGCGCGATGCCTTGCTTGCGCAGGTGGCAAAGTGCTGCAAGACAGATGATGACCTCGATGATATAACATATACACTGGTCAAGCCGGGTGATATTGTGGTGCTGGTGATGCCGCAGGATAAATCGGCTCCGAAAGGCCGCCTGATACAGCCGCAGGTGCAGACATTGCGTAACCTGCTCGACAAGCACTGTATTCCGCTATGCTGTGCTCCCGAGGATTTACCGCAGCTGCTCGGCTCACTTGTTGCTCCGCCACGGCTGATAATTACCGACTCGCAGGTGTTTGCACAGGTTGAGAAAATTACTCCCGAAGGTACGGCATTGACCTCCTTCTCGGTGTTGATGGCGCGTCACAAGGGCGATATAGATGCTTTCCTCGATGGTGCCAAAGTGTTGCGCTCCTTGCCGGCCGATGGCAGGGTACTCATTGCAGAGGCGTGTGCACACGTTCCGCAGAATGAGGACATCGGGCGTGTCAAGCTGCCACGTCTGCTTCGCAATAAACTGGGTGAGTCGTTGCACATCGATGTGGTGTCGGGCAATGACTTCCCTGCCGACCTGTCGGACTATGATATTGTAATCCATTGCGGCGCCTGTATGTTCAACCGCCGCACGGTGATGTCGCGCGTGCGCCAGACAAAGGCGCAGGGTGTGCCGATTACAAATTATGGCATAGCAATTGCCGCTTTGACGGGGATTCTTGACAGGGTAGCGATCTGAAAAGTTGAAAGCTTGTGCAAGCGAGCGAAAGCCAAGTTTACTTGAGCTTTCACAGCGAGCGCCGCCAAGTTTCAATCCCACGAAGTGGGGTTAAAGATGAAAGTTGAAAGTTGAAAGTTGAAAGATGAAAGTTGAAAGATGAAAGTTGAAAGATGAAAGATGAAAGATGAAAGATGAAAGTTGGGTCTTCTCTATTACCGTCATTTTTTGCAGGTGAGGTATCTCTTCTTTATTTTACTATACTGCCTTGCCTGTCAATATACACCCACTTGTCAAAGAGTAGGAATTTCTTTGAATCGGATACCTTGGCAAGGCCGTTAACGAAATAGTTGACCTTTTTCCAACGGCAGGGAATAACCAATTTCCCGCTCTTGTCAATGAATCCCAATCGTTTGTTGGAGTCCTGTACAACGGCAAGGCCATCCTTGAAAATCCATGCTTCTCTCCACCGGCAAGGTATGACCACTTTGCCTGTATTGTCTATGAATCCGCACTTACCGTCGTTGTCCTTTACGTTTATAAGGCCTTCGCTGCATTCGCCCATTCCTTTCCAAATGTATGGAATTATGATGTCGCCCCATTGGTTTATCATTCCCAGTTTCTTCTCTTTCTGCACTTTTGCCAATCCTTCATGGAAGGGCCATGCTTCATCCCATTCGCAGGGTATTGCCAAACGTCCGTTCATGCTTACATAACCGCATTTGTGCTTGTCGTCCTGTACGGCTGCACGCCCTTCACTGAACATTCCTACCGATCGCCATACACAGGGCACAACCTCTTTTCCGTGCCTGTCGATAAATCCCCATTTCTTGCTCTCCCGTTTCTGTGCCATGGCAAGACCGTTAAGAAATCTGCCTACCCAACGGTAATCCTTGTCGGAGACTATCACGTTGTTGTTGCTGTCGACAACTCCGGTAAAAATCATACCGGAGTTTAGATTTTTGTATGTAGGACGCAATTCAAACCCTTTATCCTTCTTTCTCTCTTTTCTTTTTTTCTTACTTGTGCTAACCTTTTTTAATTTAAAGAAAGCGAGAATCTTCTCTTTCCTTGCCTTGTTGCGATATATCCTTGCCATCCTGTTCATATAAGCTTCAGGGTCAGGCCCGCAGTAACGAGGGTCATAGTAGTAATGCCAATAGTCAGGGTTGGTTTTGTCTTCCAATTCCGGGAAAAAGTCGAATTCTTTTGCCAAGTCGCGCTTGCTGCTCTCTTTGCTTTTCTCAGGTTCGCTCTCTCTATAAATTTCATTGGCATTGTATACATTGCCATCTTCGTCTTTTACCAGACCCGATTCACCAAGTAATCTGTAGACGGGTTCTTTTTCCCTACTTTCTTTAGGTCCATTATTCTTGTGTGTGTCGTTGCCATTCATAAAGA
>CALBKR010000078.1 GCA_937896105.1 uncultured Bacteroidales bacterium | reverse complement strand
GGGCAGTGACTGTGCCATCCCGGCCATTGTCGCCATCATCAACGTAGCGACCAAAGAGAGAAAACGTCTTGACATAACTATATCTGATTTAATTTATACCTGTTTCACTATAACCACAGCAGAGCTGCAATTGTTGAACATAGAACATTTTTTCACAAAACGACACGCCGCATCAGAAAATCGATTCACGCGTCTCTGTTGTCAGGATTTCCAGCGCCTTTATGCCCATCACAGAGTTACCCTTGCCGTTCAGGCGCGGACTCCATACTGCAACAGCATATCGCTGCGGATGTATTGCAGCAATACCACCGCCGACGCCGCTTTTTCCCGGCAGACCGACGAGATAAGAGAACTCCCCTGCCTCATCATAGAAGCCACAGGTCTGCATTATGGCGTTCATACGCTTTATCTGTGAACGTGTCAGCACAACACCTGCGTGGTCGAACTCACCGTTGTGGTCGGCAAAAGCAAGGAAAGCCCTCGACAGTTCCTTGCAACTCATCTCCACCGAGCACATCAGGAAATAGAAACGCAGTACACGCTCTACATCGCACTCAATGTTCCTGTGATATTTCAACAGGTTTACAATTGCCGCATTCAGGTAGCCTGTCTCACGCTCCGATGCTGCCACCTCCTCGTTATAGCATACAGTGTCACTACCGCACAGTTCGCGCACGAAAGCGAGATACTCCTGTTCTGGATTGGCGAATGACGTCAATATTATATCCGCGAGCACGAGTGCACCGGCATTGATAAAGGGATTACGTGGAATTCCATGCTCTACTTCAAGTTGAACCAGCGAGTTAAAGGCCGTACCCGAAGGCTCCTTCCCTACCCTTTTCCACAACGACTCGCCCTTCACCGCAAGGCACATCGCCAATGCGAAGACCTTTGATATACTCTGTATCGAGAATCGCGCTTCGGCCTCCTTCACGGCAAAGACCTCGCCATCTACGGTGCTCAAGCACATACCGAAACGGTCTGGGTCAACCTTGGCCAATGCAGGAATGTAATCGGCAACCTTTCCCTCTTTGGCAAATGGCTGCACACGGTCACATATCTCCTCCAATAAATTCTGATAGTCCATATCCTAAAATCATATATGGAGCAGATGCACCACCCCATATTATACAACACAATGCGAAGATAAAGATAAATTATCGTTTTTAGCAAAAATATCAGAGTATAAAATTTGCCCACTCCCTATGGAATGATAATTTTGCACACATAAACCAGATAACGACAATGCCCATCATTGAAATAACAACCCTCGACCACCCCGGCTGCGAACTGTTCGGGACACTTACCGAGGCCCAGCTTCGCAACCGCTACGAACCTGGTAATGGAATCTTTATTGCAGAAAGTCCAAAAGTTATAGATGTAGCTCTTAACGCAGGCTACACACCCATTGCACTTATGTGCGAAAGACGCCACATCGACGGCGATGCCGCACACATCATATCCCGTTGCAGCGACATACCCGTGTACACAGGCAGCCGCGAACTTCTTGCAGGACTCACAGGATACACACTCACACGCGGTGTTCTCTGCGCAATGCGACGCCCCATAGAGCCCGCGGTCGAAGATATCTGCCGCGAGGCAAGCCGCATTGTCGTTATAGACGGCGTTGTCGACACCACCAACATTGGAGCCATATTCCGCTCGGCCGCGGCACTCGGTATCGACGCAGTACTGCTCACACGCAACTCCTGCGACCCACTCAACCGCCGAGCCGTACGTGTATCTATGGGCAGCGTATTCCTTGTTCCCTGGGGCTGGCTCGACGGAGGCATCGAAAAGCTCCACCACTTAGGCTTTACCACTGCAGCAATGGCACTCACCGACAACTCAATCTCCATCGATAACCCTCTACTCACCACCATTCCACGTTTAGCTATAATATTGGGTACCGAAGGTGACGGGCTTCCTGCTGAAACAATTGCAAAGGCCAATCACGTAGTGCGCATACCGATGTCGCACAATGTCGATTCGCTGAATGTGGCAGCCGCCGCAGCTGTTGCTTTCTGGGAACTGCGCGACCGCAACAAATGACACCGCGGCGACCGTTTTTGTTGAAAAACAGCACGCCATTTTGCAAAAACAGCCCAAAAGCGTTACATTTGCACTGGTTAACGTAAAAAGTACAGTTATGAGAGCAGCAATATATGGCGCAGGTTCACTGGGAACCATCCTCGGTGCATACATCACAAAGAACGGAGGAGAAATAGAACTTATCAACCGCAACAAGGCTCACGTAGAGGCACTGCAGAAAAAGGGCGCCACAGTGACAGGCACTGTCAACTTCACGCAAAATGTAACCGCCTACACTCCCGAGGAGATGTCGGGCAGATACGACATCATATTCCTGATGACAAAACAGCAGCAGAACCGTGATGTTGTGACCTCCTTAAAGAATTTCCTTGCCGACGACGGCGTAATCGTCACCCTGCAGAACGGTATACCCGAGTTGCTCATAAGCGAAATACTCGGAGAAGAGCGTGTCCTTGGCTGCACTGTAGCCTGGGGAGCCACTATGAAGGAGCCCGGAGTGTGCGAACTCACCAGCGCCCCCGACTCACTCACATTCTCCCTGGGTTCACTATCCAAGCAGCCCAACCATCATCTCGGCAATGTAAAGAAATTGCTTGCGCTTATGGGCAGTGTGGAGATTGACAGCAATTTCATAGGCTCACGTTGGAGCAAACTGCTTATCAACTCGGCCTTCTCGGGAATGAGTGCCGTGCTCGGGTGCACCTTCGGCGAAGCTGCAAAGAACAAGGCATCGCGCAAAATAGTGCAGGCGCTCATCAAGGAGTGCATAGATGTCTGTGCAGCCGGCAACATCAGGATAGAGCCGGTACAGGGCAAGGACATTGTGAAACTGCTCGATTACAAGGGACGCATAAAGAAGGCTATCTCATTCTTCATCATCCCCATCGCTATACGCAAGCACGCTCTTCTGAAGGCAAGTATGTTACAGGATCTCGAAAAGAACAAGAAGACCGAGGTCGATGCCATAAACGGGGTCGCAAGTGCCTTCGGCCGCAAGGTCGGAATCCCCACCCCGATGAACGACAAGGTTGTAGAGATTGTACACCGCATAGAAGAGGGCGAGCTAAAGCCATCGTTCGACAACCTCAAATATTTCATCTGACACAAAAACGAATATTTCTTATACAAAAGACCGGGCGCGCCCGGTCTTTGTGTTTTCACCGCCAAGCGACAGATGCCGCCCAGTGCCGCCGAGGCGCATTTTTCTCATTTACCATTTTTTATTGGTTTTTCGGGATATATTTCCTATCTTTGCAAAATTAGGTTTAGATAATATAATCTTTAATAACAACTTTAATATGAGAAACCGTTTTTTTCTTTTGCTGACAACACTGCTGTTGGCATTCTCGGTGCAGGTAAATGCATCCGACAAGAACAAGAAGCCTTTTGTTATCCCTGAACTCCGTGAATGGAAAGGTGCGACAG
>CALBKR010000077.1 GCA_937896105.1 uncultured Bacteroidales bacterium | reverse complement strand
TGCGCCCGCAACAATTTCCGATGCCGATGCCGATGTCTCGTCGACCATAATCACGAGGTTGCCCTTGCGGAACTTGCCTTTGTGGCCTGTCGACAGGTAGTCGAAGCGCGGGTTTCTCTTTCCCTCGGTGTATACCAGCAGGCTTGCTTCGTCGATGAGCTCGCTTGCAATCTCTACTGCCGATGTAAGGTAGCCGCCGCCATTGCCGCAGAGGTCGATGATGAGGTTCTTCATTCCAAGCTTCTTGAGAGAGTCGAGCTTGGTAACGAACTCGTTGTGTGTCTTGGCGCCGAAGGTGTTGATGCGTATGTAGCCGTTGCGCTTGTCAATCATATATGCCACATCGACTGTCTCGGTGCTTATGTCGTCGCGCACAAGGCTGAAGTGCAGTGTGCGGTCTATGCCGCGACGCACGACATCTATCTCTACCGGTGTCCCTTTGGGGCCGCGCAGGCGTGTCATAATATCGCTGCGCTCCATCTTTACACCGGCTATTGTTGTGTCGTTGACGGCGATGATTTTGTCACCGGGGAGCACTCCGGCGCGTTCGGACGGGCCGTTGGCTGTGGTCTGTATTACGTAAAGGGTGTCCGATACAATATTGAACTGTATGCCTATGCCGCCGAAGCTGCCTTCCATCTGCTCCATCAGCGCCTTTGTCTCTTTGGCGTCGGTGTATGTGGAGTGGGGGTCGAGCTCCTTGAGCATCGCCTTTATGCCCTCTTCGGCAACCTTGTCGAAATTGGCGTCATCGACGTAGAAATTGTTGATGATATTGCCGGTGTACAGCAGTTTCAGCACATTCTCGGGCATCTCCTGTGCCCTTGCGCCTATTGTAACGAGCAGCGTGGCTGCTATAAGGAATAGTCTTTTCATATATAAAGTAAATTTATTGTCACTTGTCATTGGTGTCACGGCAGCAGCTTTGAGACATCCTTCCCGTAGCTCATCAGCTCGCGTACTACGCTGCTGCTCACCGATGCATATCCCGGCTCGCTCATAAGCAGTACGGTATCTATGCCGCCAATCTGCCTGTTTACATCGGCCAGCTCGCGTTCGTACTCGAAATCCTTTATGTTGCGCACGCCGCGGAGCAGCACCGTAGCACCCACTTCGCGTGCAAAGTCCATCGTGAGGCCACTGTAGGAGCGCACCTCGACACGGCTGTTGCCTGTGTAGTGTGCAGCAATGGCCGCCACGCGCTCCTCGGGGGTGTGGCCGCTCTCCTTGCCGCTGTTGCAGCCCACGGCGATGATGACCTTGTCGAACATCTGCAAGGCGCGCTCGACAAGAGCGTGGTGTCCTATGGTATACGGGTCGAAAGACCCTGCAAATAGTGCTGTGTGTGGCATCTTTATCTCTCCTCTTCGTTGGCCTTGTCTTCTTCAACAACAAGGTTGTCGATGATGAAGTTCTGGCGTTCCATTGTATTCTTGCCCATATAATAGGCGAGCAGGTCCTCGACCTTGTCGTCCTTGTGCAGCTCCACACGCTCCAAACGCATATCGGGGCCTATGAAGTTGCGGAACTCGTCGGGAGAAATCTCGCCAAGTCCCTTGAATCGTGTTATCTCGGGGTTGGGCGATAGTTTCTCTATTGCCGCAAGGCGCTCCTCTTCACTGTAGCAGTAGATGGTCTCGAAATCGCTCTTGCGCTCCTTTTTCTCCTCGGCGCCCTTCTTGCCGCGTGGCAGCTTGCGTTTGTTGCGCACGCGGAACAGCGGTGTCTGCAGTATATATACGTGCCCCTTCTTGATGAGCTCGGGGAAGAACTGCAGGAAGAATGTTATCATCAGCAGCCTGATGTGCATTCCGTCGACATCGGCATCGGTGGCTACGATTACCTTGTTGTAGCGCAGGCCTTCGAGCCCGTCCTCGATGTTGAGCGCTGCCTGCAGCAGGTTGAACTCCTCGTTCTGGTACACCACGGCACGGCTCAACCCGAAGCTGTTGAGCGGCTTGCCTCGCAGGCTGAACACAGCTTGTGTGTTGGCGTCGCGGCTCTTGGTGATTGAGCCGCTGGCCGAGTCGCCCTCGGTGATGAAGATGCAGCTCTCCTCGGTGCGGTCGCCCTTGGTGTCGTTGTAGTGTATGCGGCAGTCGCGCAACTTGCGGTTGTGGAGGTTGACCTTCTTGGCCTTCTCGCGTACCTGCTTGGTGAGGCCGGCAAGCTCTTTGCGCTCCTTCTCCGATGCTGTTATCTTGCCCAGTATCACATCGGTGATGTCGGGGTTCTTGTGCATAAAGTTGTCGAGTTCCTCCTTGATGAAATCGCCGATGAATTTCTTCACGCTCATACTGCCCGGGTCGGGGGCGATGGTGGTGGAGCCGAGCTTCACCTTTGTCTGGCTCTCGAAGACAGGCTCCTGTATGTTTATGGCAATGGCTGCCACAATACCGTTGCGGATATCGCAGTACTCGAAATTCTTTGCCGAGAAAAAGTCGTGTATGGTGAGCGCCACAAGCTCCTTGAAGGCGCTCTGGTGTGTACCGCCCTGCGAGGTGTGCTGGCCGTTGACAAAGGAGTGGTACTCCTCGCCATACTGATGTGCGTGGGTAATCGCTATCTCAATGTCGTCGCCCTTGAGGTGTATTATCGGGTACATCGGGTCGGCTGTCATACGGTCGCTGAGCAGGTCGACAAGGCCGTTGCGCGAGAGTATGCGCTTGCCGTTGAACATTATGGTAAGTCCTGTGTTCAGGTATGTGTAGTTGCGCAGCAGGGTCTCGATGTAGGCATCGCGGAACTCGTAGTTGCGGTAAAGGCTGTTGTCGGGGGTGAACGATATGTATGTTCCGTTCTCGTCGATGCTCTTCTCGGTGGTGTCGCTGACAAGGATGCCCTTCTCGAACTTTGCGATGCGCACTACTCCGTCGCGGTAGCTGCGCACCTCGAAATGTGTACTTGTCGCGTTCACGGCCTTGAGACCTACACCGTTCAGTCCTACCGATTTCTTGAACACCTTGTCGTCGTACTTTGCGCCGGTGTTGAGCTTGCTCACTGCCTGTATCATCATACCCTGCGGTATGCCTCGGCCATAGTCGCGCACTGCAACCGTGTGGTTGTCGGTGATGTCAACCTCGATGCGCTTGCCAAAGCCCATCTTGAACTCGTCGATGCAGTTGTCGATAACCTCCTTGAGCAGGACATATATACCGTCGTCGCTCTGCGAACCGTCGCCGAGCTTGCCTATGTACATACCGGGGCGCAGGCGTATGTGCTCTGCGTCGCTCAGGTGGCGTATCGAGTCGTCGGTGTATGCTGCCGCCTCTACCTGAGGCGTGTTTTCGTTGAATTCCAAATCCTTGTCTTCGGACATTGTATATGTTGTTTGAATTTCTGAATAATTCTGTTTTATGCTACAAAGGGCTAAAAGGGCGCTAAGCTCTCCCTCTGTTTATAGAGGGAGTACCCGTAGGGGGAGGGAGTTTAGTCTTCGCTGCCCGTGTCGTCGGAACTTGCGGTTCCCAGCTCTTTCTTGAAGGCGCGGCGGCGCTTGTGCTGCTCCTTGTCGAAATCGGCCCACAGCGTCTGCATCTTCTTGTTGTCCTCGAGTTCGGGGTTGCTCTCGATGTCGACAATGCCCATATCGATATAGTGCCCTATGAGCTCGTTGAACACCAGTGCAAATGCTCCCTTGCTCTGGTACTCGGGCTTCACGGCTGCAAGCAGGAAATCGAGCCTCTTGGGCTGCTTGATGAAGAGCGCCTTCAGCAGGTGCCACCAGCCGAACGGGAACAGCCTGCCCTTGGCCTTGCGCAGTGCCTCGGCAAGCGAGAATATGCTCACGCCAAGTGCAACAAGGTTGTTATCCTTGTCGACAACAAGGCTCAACAGGCGCTTGTCGGCAAATGGCAGGTACATCTTTATGAACTGCTCTATCTGTTTCGGGGTGAGGGGCGAGTAGCCGTAAAGTTCGGCATAGCTTTCGTTGCAGGCAAGAATCTGGTACCAAGGCCTGCAGCAGGAATAATCGCTTTTTTCACCTTTTTCATCGTTTCACCTCATGGCACTGTGTGCGGTCAGATCAAAACACCGTTACAATGGTCGATCTCGTGCTGGATGATCTGGGCGGTCCAGCCGGTGAAGGTCTTGATCCGCTTCTGGAATTTCTCGTTGTCCCAGCGGACCTTGATCTTTTCGAACCGCTTCGTCTTTCTCGGTCCGCCCAGCAGGCTCAGGCAGCCCTCCTCCGTCTCGTAGGGGCCCTCGGCCTTCAGGATCTC
Organism: uncultured Bacteroidales bacterium; assembly: GCA_937896105.1. Next base: position 598 of record CALBKR010000077.1, on the reverse strand, counting down.
GGGGTTATACATGACCATGGGCGTCTCCCCGTCAAAAAAGGCGATGATGCGGACCGTCTGGCCGATCATGTTCCCCGCCATGCCCACGCAGGTATCCTTATGGGCAACCAGTGTCTCCATCAGATCCTGCCCGATGGGCAGATCCTCCATTGTCGCCGTCCGGGACTTTCTCGCCAGAAACAGCGGATCGTGCATCAGCTCCTGTACCATGTCCATTCCTCCTTGTTTTTTCGCTATTTTACCCCATCGCATTGGATGTGTCAACAAAAAATGACCCCCGGCCGAAGCCGGGGGTCAAAGGGATTATGCGGTTGCGATCACTTGATCAGCAGAGCGGAGAAGGTGGGTCCTCTGTAGGCCCAGACGTCCTCATTGTACACGACCTCGCCCACATTGCCCAGATTCTTGACCTGTGCAGTCAGGGGGTTGAAGGACAGCAGCATGTGGTAGCCGCCGTTGCTGGTGAACAGGCAGTACACCAGACCGGTGACGGCGTCGTAGGCCATGGGCATATTGAAATCTGCGGATGCGTAGATGCCCAGGGACTGGAGGCTGCACTTGTGGGTGCAGGTGCCGTCGGTCATGTCGACGACGGAGA
>CALBKR010000076.1 GCA_937896105.1 uncultured Bacteroidales bacterium | reverse complement strand
CGAATGACATCGTTCAGTTCGGTATTCGTGACACCTCTTGTCGACGACAGCATTGAGGTTGTTATTGAGCCGGCAAGGATATCGTGGGACACATTCCGAAGCGGAGGTGCCGGCGGACAGAATGTAAATAAAGTGGAATCGGGTGTGCGCCTCCGCTACCAGTACAAGGACCCCTACACAGGAGCCGAGGAGGAGATTCTCATCGAGAACACCGAGACACGCGACCAGCCCAAGAACAAGGAGAATGCAATGCGCCAGCTGCGCTCGATACTCTACAACAAGGAGATGCAGCACAGGATGGAGGAGCAGGCAAAGGTCGAGGCCGGAAAGAAAAAAATCGAATGGGGCTCGCAGATACGAAGCTATGTATTCGATGACCGCCGCGTGAAAGACCACCGCACGAACTACCAGACATCGGATGTAAACGGGGTGATGGACGGAAAGATTGACGGCTTCATCAAGGCATTCCTGATGGAATTCGCCGACAAAGGAGAGTAACAATGGCTATTGAAATAGAGAGGAAGTTCCTGGTCACCGACGACAGCTACAAGGCGCTTGCCTACCACAGCGACCGCATTGCGCAGGGGTATATCTGCCGCGAAGGCGGCAACTCGGCAAGGGTCAGGGTGCGCGGCGACAAGGGCTATATAACCATCAAAGGGCCTTCGAGAGACGGCGGCCTGAGCCGTTACGAATGGGAAAAGGAGATTCCCGTACAGGAGGCTTGGGAACTGATGAGATTGTGCAACGGAGCGACAATCGACAAGACACGATATCTTGTGAGATGTGGCGCGCACACCTTTGAGATAGATGAGTTCCACGGAGACAACGAAGGGCTCGTGGTTGCCGAAGTGGAACTTTCCAATGCCGACGAGCTGTTCGAGAAGCCCGGTTTCATAGGCAAGGAGGTTACCGGTGACAAGCGTTACTACAACTCAAGCCTGACACGTGTACCATACAAATGCTGGCAAAACGACTGATATGAACAACAGAAAATTCACCTCACTGGTACTGACACTCTGTCTGCTGCTTGCCGGGTGCGGGATGCCCGACAACAAGAAAGAGGAAGAAAAGGGGAAAGAGTACCCCGACCGTGCTATGTATGAACTCAAAGGCAATGTAAAAAGCGTCAAGACCATAGTAAACAACTCGGGTGTCGACGAACCCAGCTACGAACTTGCTTTTGACAAGAACGGCAAGTGCACAAAGCATATGCTTGATGGCATATGGGATGAAGAGGAAGAACATCTGTACAGCACAGAGCGCAACGACAAAGAACAAGTCGTATCGTATACCGTGACCGGCAAGGAGAGCAAGAAGAAAAGAGTAGAGATACACTACAGCTATGACGAAGAGGGGAAAATGGCATCAAGAAACTCTATGTGGAACAACGAAGAATATTTCATTTTTGAGAAATTCACATACAACAAGAGTGGATATATGACAACATTGGTTCTTGAGGAGACAAACGGCAACAACCTGATAAAGACCACCTACAATTATCGCAGCATTGACAAAGCCGGCAACTGGACCGAAAGGACAGGTCACGAGGTCTACGGAAATGGCAGAGAGAATATAGTTATTGAGAAGAGGCAAATAGAATACTACCAGTAAGCAGCCATCAGCCTTTGGCAAGCCTTTTTCTCCTTCTACGCATCAATGGCCGCGTAAAGAGAAGACTGAACAGAGCCGCAAACAAAACACCAGCAGTATTGAAAAGGAAATCGTCGAATTCACTGTCGCGATAGGATGTAAGGATACTCTGCAGATACTCGAGCAAGCCACCAAGAACAATCGGGAGCAAAACTGCATAGAACAGCAGACAACGCAACTTTGGGACATTGGGCAACCTGAAATTCTCGAACCAGAACACTGCACACAAGGTTGAGTACATAATAAAATGCACAGCCTTGTCTATCCCAATAATGGTGCTTGTGCGACCAAGATTGGCAGGTTTGCAGAATGTCAGACACAGAATGAGCAACAAGGTCATCAGTGTCAACTTATACCGTTTTATAAGGGTTATTACAAACTTCATACACTATTTACAAGCAAATGCAGGAAATCAATGACTTAACTTCTGAATTTTCTACATTATAATCGGCAAAAATAGTATAACCATTCCAGAAATTATCTTAATTTCTATGAAAAATTATTTTTACTTTACAAAAGGGCAAAAAAGAGGCATCCTGTTGTTTCTCTTTACAGTGCTGATTATCATTTTAATCAGGTGGTGCATTTAAAAAAGCCTGATTTAATTTCCATATCACCTTTGTATACATTATTTTTGCATAAGAAACCCACACAACGCAATATATGAGCGGAGATTTCAATATACGAGGGAAGAACAGCGATAAGGAGTTTGAAAATGCCTTGAGACCGCTATCGTTCCCCGATTTTAACGGACAGGAAAAGATTGTGAGCAACCTGAAAATTTTTGTACAGGCTGCAAAGATGCGTGGCGAGTCGCTCGACCACGTGCTGTTGCACGGCCCTCCGGGACTCGGAAAGACCACATTGAGCAATATCATAGCCAATGAGCTCGGAGTCGGCTTCAAAGTGACATCAGGGCCTGTCCTCGACAAGCCGGGCGACCTTGCCGGAATCTTGACATCCCTGGAACCGAACGATGTGCTTTTCATTGACGAGATACATCGCCTGTCGCCCATCGTAGAGGAGTACCTCTACTCGGCAATGGAGGATTACCGCATAGACATTCTCATTGACAAGGGGCCATCGGCACGTTCGATACAGATAGACCTGAACCCATTCACGCTGATAGGCGCCACTACACGCAGCGGGTTGCTCACGGCGCCGCTACGCGCACGTTTCGGAATAAATATGCACCTTGAATACTACGACAGCAAGACACTTGCCGGTATCATAAGCCGCTCGGCGCAAATACTTGGTGTGTCGTTCGATGAGGACGCGACATTTGAGATTGCGCGACGCAGCCGTGGCACGCCACGTATTGCCAACGCGCTGCTACGCCGCGTGAGGGACTTTGCACAGGTGATGGGCGACGGGCACATTACCAACGGCATTGCAAAGATGGCTCTCGAGGCGCTGAATATTGACAAATATGGCCTCGACGAGATTGACAACAAGATTCTCTGTACCATTATCGACAAATTCAAGGGCGGCCCGGTGGGAATAGGCACAATTGCGACGGCGCTCAGCGAGGACACCGGTACCATTGAGGAGGTCTACGAACCATACCTGATAAAGGAGGGCTTCATAAAGCGCACTCCACGCGGACGCGAGGTCACCGACCTTGCCTACCGGCATCTTGGACGCAGCCGCTTCAACAGCAACGAGCAGGGCACACTTTTTTAGGAGACGACAATAATTTATGAGCAAACTGAAATCCCTTGTAAAGGACACTGCCATTTATGGTTTGAGCAGCATTGTAGGGCGTTTCCTGAACTATCTGCTTGTGCCGCTCTACACGGCAAAGATGAGTGTGGAAAGCGGCAACTATGGTGTCGTGACCAATGTATATGCCTGGACAGCGATACTGCTTGTTTTCCTGACATTCGGATTCGAGACCACATTCTTCAGGTTCGCGAGCAAGGAGAAGGCCAACGTATCGAAGGTCTTTTCAATGTCAATGCAGGTTATAGGAACTTTGTGCGCTGTATTCCTGCTTGCCGTATTCTGCTTTCTGCCCTCGATATCCGATGTGCTCGGATACAAGGAAAATCCCGAATTCATAGGTATGATGGCTGTTGTCGTGGCGCTTGACGCACTGCAGTCGATACCATTCGGATTATTGAGGTTCCAGAACAGACCGATAAAGTTTGCTGCACTGAAGCTGTTCAACATATTTACCAATATTGCGCTGAACCTTTTTGTCTTCATTGCACTCCCCTATCTGCACTCGAAGAACCCGGATGTTTTCGACAGCATATACTTCCCCGACAACCAGGCTTTCTATGTCTTCTTCATAAACTTGGTATGCACGGCATCGGTAACATTCTTTCTCATCCCCGAGTTGAGGATGTTCCGCCCGACATCCGACGGGAAACTGCTGAAAAGTATGCTCAAATACTCCTGGCCGCTCCTGATTCTTGGCATTGCAGGCATTCTCAACCTCAACGCCGACAAGATAATATACACCTACCTTGTTCCAGGCGAAAAGGGTATGCAGGAGTTGAGCGTGTATGGCGCTGCAGTAAAGGTTGCCGCCATTATGGCTATGCTGATGCAGGCTTTCCGATATGCTTATGAACCGTTCGTGTTCAGCCACAGCAAAGATAGAAACAGCAAGGAGCTATATGCAAAGGCTATGAAATATTTCATAATAATGGCTATGCTGGCATTCCTTGTAGTGGTTTTCTATATGGACATACTGAAACATATCATCAACCGCGACTATTGGGAGGGACTGAAGGTGGTGCCGATTGTTATGGCAGCCGAAATATTTATGGGAATATATTTCAACCTATCGTTCTGGTACAAACTGAACGATGAGACATATTGGGGTGCCATATTCTCGTTCATCGGCTGCGCACTGCTGTTTGCTATAAACATAATATTCGTGCCAAAATATGGATATATCGCCTGTGCCTGGGCGTCATTTGCCGGCTACTTTACCGCAATGCTCATATCGTATATTGTCGGGCAGAAGAGAAATGCCATAGACTATGACCTCAAGACTATATTCCGCTATGCAGCCCTGTTTGCTGCCGTTTATGGCACATCGATGCTTATTCCGGATGGCAACAGCATAGTAAAGATGCTGTGCAACACCGTGCTGCTTGGAGTGTTTGCCACATTCATACTGCACACGATAAAGAAGGAGAGAAGAGCCAAGACTGCAGAACCAGGAAACAGGTAAACAGTTCTGCTACCCCACGTGCTGTTTTTATTGTACATTTCTGCCACATTTTAACGTACAAAACGACCTGTTTTAATTAATATTTAATATCTTTGCAATAATATTATTATATTAGAAATATTATGAGCAATTTAGTACAAATTGATGTTAAGGCAATACTGAAGGCGAAAGCCGGCAAAAAGGCACGTTTCGTTCCCGGATTTGTCGTTTCTTATCTGAAAAAAATTATTCACCAGGATGAGGTGAACCATATACTGCGAGAGTTCAAGGACAAGAGAGACCTCGATTTCATAAATGCATTTATGGAGTACTTCAACAACTCGTTCGAGGTACACGGAATGGAGAACCTTCCAAAAGATGACCGCAAATACACATTTGTAAGCAACCACCCGTTGGGTGCACAGGACGGTCTTGGCTTGGCATATATTCTTGGCCCGGTATACGAAGGCAAAATCAAGTTCCTTGTAAACGACCTGTTGATGAATATCCCGCACATTTCATCATTCTGGGTACCCATCAACAAGACCGGTAAACAGGCACGTAATTTCCCGCAGCAGGTAAATGCAGCATTCCAGAGCGACAACCACATCGTAATGTTCCCGGCAGGATTGTGTTCGCGCAAGAAGAAGGGTGTAATCAAAGATATTCCCTGGAAGAAGACTTTTATCACCAAGAGCGTACAGTCGCAGCGTGATATCATTCCAATACATTTTGAAGGAGAGAACTCGAAATTCTTCTACCGCCTTGCCAACATCAACAAGATGCTGGGTATAAAATTCAACATCGCGATGCTGTACCTCAGCGACGAGATGTTCAAGAACAAGAACAAGAAGTTCAAGGTAACAATAGGCAAGCCTATTCCTTGGCAGACATTCGACAAGACAAAGAGCGCTACAGAATGGGCGCAACACGTTCAAGACATAGTTTACACACTATAAATTTGCAAAACATTTATGAAAGAGATAATTGCACCGGTTCCCAAAGAGTTGCTGAAGGCCGAACTTACCGAGGACAAGTTACTGCGTTTCACACACAGGAGCGACAACGAGATATACATTGTAACAGCTTTTGACTCGCCCAATGTGATGCGCGAGATTGGGCGCCTGCGCGAGATTGCTTTCCGCGCAGCCGGTGGAGGAACAGGAAAAGAGGTCGACATTGACGAGTTCGACACAATGGAGGTTCCCTACAAGCAGCTTGTAGTGTGGAACCCCGACAACAACGACATTATAGGCGGATACAGGTATATATCGGGAAAGGATGTACGTTTCGATGAAAGCGGCGAGCCTATAATTGCGACAGCACACGGTATGTTCCACTTTTCGGAAAAGTTCCTGAAAGAGGTGCTGCCCTACACAGTGGAACTGGGACGCGCCTTTGTGGCTCTCGAATACCAGTCGACACGTATGGGTTCAAAGAGTCTTTTTGCGCTCGACAACCTATGGGATGGTCTCGGAGCACTGACGGTCGTAATTCCGGATGTGAAATACCTGTTCGGAAAAGTCACAATGTATCCTTCGTACCTCACGAAGGCGCGCGATATGATACTATACTTCCTCAAGAAGCATTTCCCCGACAAGGATGGCCTTGTAACACCTGTAACACCGTTGCGCATAGAGACGAGCGAGGAGGAACTTGCTGCGATATTCTGCAAGGAGACATTCAAGGAGGAGTACAGGATATTGAAGCAAGAGGTACACAAGTACGGCCTTGCCATTCCACCGATGATTAATGCATATATGGGTCTCTCACCCACAATGAAGATTTTCGGCACAGCTGTGAACTACGATTTCGGCAATGTCGAGGAGACCGGCCTGCTTATTGCGGTCGATGAGCTGCAAGATGACAAGAGGATGCGTTATATCGAATCATTCGCAAAAGAGCACCCCGAGGCTATCAAACTGACATCGGGTGCCAACAAGGTGTTCTATGTAGAGAAAAAGGATAACAACGCCGAGGCGTGATATCCAGTGAACAACATCATAGTTTATCTTCTTAATTAGATATGAAAGTCGAAATAATAAATAAATCGAAGCACCAGTTGCCATCCTATGCAACCATATTTTCGGCCGGTATGGATTTGAGGGCAAACCTTGACAGCCCCATCGTTCTGCAGCCGTTGGAGAGGACACTTGTACCTACAGGACTCTACATTGCGCTGCCCGAAGGGTATGAGGCACAGGTGCGCCCACGCAGCGGTCTTGCAATAAAGAAAGGAATAACAGTTCTTAATTCGCCCGGGACAATAGATGCCGACTACCGTGGAGAGGTGTGTGTTATTCTTGTAAACCTGTCGAAAGAACCCTTCACTATCACCGACGGCGAACGCATAGCACAGATGGTCGTTGCACGCCACGAGCAGGGGGAGTGGTGCGAATGTGAGGTACTGGGCGAGACAGAACGTGGTGCCGGAGGTTTCGGACACACCGGGGTATAACCCAGCTACGCAATGCTGAAGAGACTTATCCATATACTATCACTGTATCTGCTGCTGGCAACGCCGACAGCAAATGCACAGCGCAGCATCGACAGCACTTATACCCGTCAACGTGCTGTCGACTACTACCATATGCAGGCTGCTGCCCTGATAGAGGAGGAGAGGTTTGACGAGAGCTTTGAGTTTCTCGAACATTGCCTTGCACTTGAACCGTCATCTACAGCCGTACAATTCCTGCAGACAAAATACTACGCGTTCCTTGGGAAGGACAGCCTTGTCCGCGAAATGCTTGAATATATCGTAGAGAGGGAACCCGACAACGAGGCATACCGCGATGCCCTCGTAAGCCACTACATCAGTACTGACGACACGCAAGCTGCCATTTCTTTGTATGAAAGGGCTATCGATGCCGCACACTCAAAAAGCGATATCTACAGGGTGCTGTACAATCTCTACAGCAAAGAAGGCTCTTGAAGCGCTTGATGCCCTGGCTAAACTTGAAGGTTCTTCGATGGATATCACACTCTACAAGCTGCAGGAGTATCTCTATCTTGGCCGCAACGAAGAGGGTGTAGCATTGGTAAAACAGCTTATTGCCGAAAACCCGGATGATATAAGGTGCCTTAACCTTCTCGGTGAGACATACAATATAATAGGTGAACAAGAGCTGGCTGAAGAGACCTTCAAGCAGATTATTGCCGAAGCGCCCGACAACCATATGGCAACATTGGCTCTTGCCGACATCTACTTGGTTAAGGATGATATCGACAGCTACCACAACATTGTCCCTTCGTTAGTCAAGAATGAAAAGATAGAAGAGAGCATAAGAATGCAGCACCTTGCTGTACACATCGTGCAAAAACATCAGCAGGACAGCACATATGCAAGGACATTTATGCAGGAGATTCTGCAATTGCCGTTCAGCCGGAAGAGCCACCACGAACTGTATATTGAGTTCCTGGAATACATTGGAGCAGGAGTGGATGAGATAGTTCCTGTACTTGAAAGACTTGCAGAGATTGACCCCGAGAATGCAACGACCATAATCAGGCTGTTACAATATTCCATTGAACTTGAAGACATTCCGGCTGTTCTGAAATACTCCGATGAGGGTATTCTGTATATGCCCCACAAAATCGAATTCTATTACTACAAGGCGATATCGCTGAATATGCTTGACCGCAAAACGGAAGCGATAGAGGCGTTCAGGCAGGGGGTTGAAAAATGCGAAGAGGAGACATCGGCCGATGCAATAGCAACCGTATACACAGGTATGGGGAACATTTATCACGAAATCGGGAAGAAAAAAGAGTGCTACCAGGCTTATGACTCGGCGTTGGTATACAATCCAAGCGATATGGAGGCTCTGAACAACTACTCCTATTTCCTTGCTTTGGACGGGAAGGAGTTGCAAAAGGCGCTTGAAATGAGCCAAAAGACGATATTGGAGGAGCCCGAGAACCAAACATACCTCGACACTTATGCCTGGATACTGTTCAAGATGGAGCGATATGAAGAAGCACGCGCATACGCCGAAAAAATCATCTCATTAGAGGAGGAGATAAACTATGTAGTACTGCATCACATCGGAGACATCTTTGCAAAATGCGGCGACATCGACAGGGCAGTAATATATTGGGAGAGAGCCAAAGAGGCCGGTGACGAGACAGAGATACTGGATAAAAAGATAAGAAAACGCAGATATTACCGTGGTGCAACACATTAAAAAGACTCTCGCATTACTGGCAGCTGCATTGCTGATTGCAGGCTGCTCAACAACGAAGGTTACCAGAAGCGTGCTTCAGGAGGAGTATATCGGCTCAATAGCTGTCGCAGACCTGCCGGCTATAAAGCCTGACACACTTGCTATGCAACACTTGACGAGCAACATCAAGTTGGAACTGGGTATCAACAGCGATAACATAGACATAAAAGGCAAACTCCGCATAAAAAGAGGAGAGGGCATACAGATAAGCATTACCCCACTGGGACTTATGGAGGCCGCCTGCATCGAGTTCCTGCCCGACAGGATACGCCTGATAAACAAACTGTTCAAAACGTACACCGAGGTGCCATATTCCGAAGCAAAAGCTATCGGTCTGGCAGGCATAAACTACAACGTACTTGAATCGATATTCCTGAACCGTGTATTCCTTACTGACGGCCGGCCTGCGCATCTTGACATAAACAGTTTCAAGCTAAACAACACCGGCAACGGCATAATGCTCACAACCGGTCGCGGAGAGGCTATGCTGTACAGTTTTCTTCTTGACAAGAGCAATGGCAACCTGATATCGAGCAGTGGAATAAGCAGTACCGGAGAGAGTATCAGATGCGACTACTCCGCATTCAAGAAGAACGGCAACGTGCTCTTTCCAAACAGTATGTGCATTACTTTTAAGGGAGATATAACTCTTTCACTCGGTTTTGAGCATAGCAAACTGAGCGAAAAGGCCTTCAAATTCACCACACGAAACATCAGCGGTTCATACCGCAAACAGAGTGCCGGTGACTTCATAAAATCAATTAAATAAACAACGATGAAACAGAGTTTTCTTGGTTACATATTGCTGCTATTCTTTTCATTTCCACTCTTGACCATACAAGCACAGGATAATGGAGTTGAGGAGCTGCGTAACAAGGCCAATGCGTTGCGTAAGGAGATTGAGCAGAAGGAAGCAATTCTAATATCATCACAAAAGGACATTAACAGCAGGCTTGACAACCTGAAGATAATAACCGCAAAGATTGAGGAGTACAAAGGCTATGTGAATCTTCTCCAGAAAGAGGTACGTGCACTGGATAACCGCATTGCGACCATCAACAAGGAGATGAAAGCCATTGACAAGGATATAACATCAAAGGAGAAAGATGTGGAGAAGTCACGCTCCGAGTATGCCGAAGCACTGCGTAATGCGCGCAAATACAACAATTTTGAAGACAAGCTGCTCTTTATCTTCTCGGCAGAGGATTTTGGAACAATGGCACGCCGGTACAGATATGCCCAAAAATATATGAATGCACACATCGCACTTGCCGACAGCCTGAAAAAAGAGATAACGGAACTGGAGGATAAGCGCACCGAATTGAAAAGTAAACAGGATGAACTGGAGAAGACACGCCAGAGCAAGAAGGCTTCGTTGAAAGAACAGGAGACCGAACGTGCCAAGATACAGAAGTTGGAGAAGGAGCAGAAAAGTATAATTTCCGGACTCGAAAAAGAAAAAAGCAAGGTACAGGCCGAACTGAAGAAAAAGCGCGGTGAGCTTGACAAGCTCAATGCAGCCATAAAGAGAGAGGTTGAGAAAGTTGTAGAGGCAGAAGTTGAAAAGGCCAAAGAACCTGAACCAAAGAAAAGCCAAAAAGAGAGCGGCAAGAAGGAGAAGCCGGGAAAGAAGGCAAAAGAAGACACAGCGGACTACAACAAGGATGCCGGCATTGCAAAAATGTCGGGCAAATTCCAGGACAACAAGAAAAAGTTGCCGGTGCCCATCACTGGCGCATACTTGCTGACTGACAAATTCGGAGAGAAGAATGCCGTAGAGGGCAAGGGAAGCGTTATGATAAACAACGGCGGACTGACCTTCAAAGGCACCAAGGGAGCAAAGGCCCGCTCGATATTCGACGGCAAGGTATCGACGGTTTTCTACCATAACGATTACGTGTGCGTGCTTGTCAGACACGGCAAATACATTTCGGTATACTGCAATGTCGAGAATGTGCGTGTAAAGAGCGGTGAGGAACTTAAAGCCGGTGATATAATAGGAGATGTGGCAATCGAGGCCGGAGGAGATAACCCGAGCCTGCTGTTCCAGCTCTACCGCGAAAAGACTATACTCGACCCATCGGACTGGCTTAAGCTATAATAAAATGGAACCGGCAATGAATCATTGCCGGTTCCATTTTATTATGCCAATACCTTCTTGAATTTCTCAATAAAACAGGTTGCCTGTTCCAAAGTAAGTACCAGCGGCGGCAACAGGCGTATGACATTTGTACCGCTCACTCCGGTGAAGATTCGCTCCTCGAAGAGCAGCCTGCGGCGTATATCCTTTATCGGGTGGTCGAACTCAATGCCTATCATAAGGCCTCGCCCGCGCACCTCCTTTATTCCATCGATGCGTTTCAGCTCGGCAAGAAGATACTCCCCCACCCTGTCCGCATTGTCAAGCAGGCTATCGCGCTCCATAACATCGAGCACTGTCTCCACTGCTGCGCAGGCAAGATGGTTGCCGCCGAATGTGGTGCCAAGCTCACCATATACAGCCTGAAACTCCGGGCTTATGAGCACACACCCAACAGGAAAGCCATTGCCTATTCCCTTGGCCTGAGTTATGATATCGGGTCTGATGCCTGCCCACTGATGTGCAAAGAATTTTCCGGTGCGCCCACAACCGCTCTGTATCTCATCAAGAACAAGTGTAGTACCCGTGGCATTGCACAACGCCTGCAACTGCTGCAGGAATGATGCTGATGGCATCTGCACACCACCGACACCCTGTATGCCTTCGATTATGACAGCAGTAACATCACCCTTCTCTATCTCTGCACGAACAGCATCAATATCCCCAAGAGCAACAAACGTTGTATGCCCGTTGGCATTTATAGGAGCGATAATCTTTGGATTGTCGGTAACCTCGACAGCAAGTGATGTACGGCCGTGAAAAGCCTTCTTGAAGGCTACGACTCGTTTTTTGCCGTTCTTGAAAGAGGATAGCTTGAGTGCATTCTCATTAGCCTCTGCACCTGAATTGATAAAGAAGAGACTATAGTCCTCGTATCCGCTTATGCGACCCAACTTTTCGGCAGCACGCTGCTGCAGGGTGTTTATCACCGAGTTAGAATAGAAGCCGAGCGTAGCGACCTGATTGCTTATCTTCTCTACATATTCAGGATGTGCGTGGCCTATTGATATTACGGCGTGACCACCATAAAGGTCGAGGTATTCGTTACCCTTATCGTCCCACACACTGCACCCCTTGCCCTTTACGATATTCACATCGAAAAGAGGATATACATCATATAGCTTCATTGTCTTTCTTGTTTTTGACAAATCAGAATGCCGAAGGCTTCAGCTGCAGGCCTACAGTCTCGGCAAGGCCGAAGAGCAGGTTCATATTATGTACGGCTGTACCGCTTGCCCCCTTCAGCAGATTGTCGATAACTGATGTTATCAGCAACTTGTCACCGTGTTTCTCGAGATGCAGCAGGCACTTGTTTGTATTGACAACCTGTTTCAGGTCTACCGGTTTCTTTACAACGTGCGTGAACGAGTCGCGCTCATAGTAGCTCTCGTAGAGCCTGTAAAGCGTCTCGATATCAAGCTCGCACTTCACCACCAATGTTGCGAATATTCCGCGCGGGAAACAGCCACGATAAGGGATAAAGTCAATATTGCCGGCATAATCGGGCTGCAGTTGCTTTATACTCTGCATTATCTCTGCAAGATGCTGATGCTCGAATGGCTTGTAGATGCTTATATTGTTGTCGCGCCAGCTATAGTGTGTAGTCGCCGACGGCTTGACACCGGCACCGGTGCTTCCTGTTATGGCATTTACCGACACATCACCCTTGAGAAGATGCTCCTTGGCAAGGGGCAGAAGGCCAAGCTCGATGCAGGTAGCAAAACAGCCCGGATTGGCCACATAGCGGCTCTTGCAGGTATTACGGCGGTTAAGCTCGGGCAGACCATATATGAAATCGTGCTCGTGGCTTTTTATGCGATAATCCATCGAGAGGTCGATGACCTTTAGTTCATCGGGCAAAGCGTGACTGTCGAGAAATTTGCGTGTATCGCCGTGCGCCGTGCAGAAGAAGAGGAGGTCAATCTCCTCAAAGGGCATCTCATTGGTAAACACCAAATCGGTCTCTCCAAGCAGACCCTCGTGTACATCGGTTATGTAATTGCCTGCATTACTGCTGCTATGGACAAATTTTATTTCAACCTCGGGGTGCAGGAGCAAAAGGCGTATAAGCTCGCCGGCGGTATAACCCGCACCACCAATAATTCCTACTTTTATCATATATTAATATAAACTGTTCAGAAACTGTTCAAATTTTCACAAAGATATATCAAACTCGCTTAATAATCAACTTTTAACGATTTCTAAAAAGGCCATCTACTTATATCTTTTCATCGGGATGATTAGCATAATAGGCACGCAGAGGAGTTGATGTCACCTTGATGAAGCCTTTCGCATCCTCGGCTGTCCAACCTTTCTGCACCTCGCCATATTCGCCAAACTTATTTTTCACAAGATCATTGGGCGAGTCTACACCCACAGTCTCGAAATGTTTGGGCATAAGTTTCATTATAGCAGTTCCTGTCACATTGCGCTGCGAGCTCTCGAGCATCGCTTCTATGTCCCGCATCACAGGCTCAAGATACTGGCTCTCGTGCAGGAACATACCATACCAGTTGGCAACCTGGTCTTTCCAGTACTGCTGCCACTTGCTGAGGGTATATTTCTCGAGGAACTTATGGGCTGCAATGATGAGCATAGGTGCCGCGGCCTCGAAACCTACACGCCCCTTTATGCCGATTATGGTATCTCCAACGTGCATATCGCGGCCTATTCCGTAGGGAGCAGCTATCTCCTCGACCCTCTGTATTGCCTTGATAGGGTCGTCATACTCTTCGTCGTTGACAGCTTTCAGTTGACCCTTCTCGAAAGTGAGACGCATCTCCTCCTCACCCTGTTTCTCAACCTGTTTCAGGTAGGCGCTGTCGGGAAGCCCCCGGGTTGAGTCCAGTATCTCGCCACCGCAAATCGATGTGCCCCACAAGCCGACATTGTATGAGTATTTCAGTTTTGCGAAATCGGCCTTGAAACCGTGCTCGTTAAGGTAGTTGACCTCGTATTCACGTGTCAGGGTCATATCGCGCGTGAGGGTAATTATCTCAACGCCCGGAGCACACACAAGGAAAGTCATATCAAAACGAATCTGGTCGTTGCCAGCACCCGTAGAGCCGTGCGCAATAGCATCGGCACCAATTTCATTGGCATATCTTGATATGGCAAGTGCCTGGAATATTCTCTCGGATGATACCGAGATGGGATATGTGCCGTTACGCAGCACATTGCCGTATATCATATAACGCAAGCTCTTGTCGTAATACTCTTGCGTAACATCAAGTGTCACATACTTTTTTGCACCCAACTTGTATGCATTTTCCTCGTTCTGTTTCAACTGCTCGGCGCTGAAGCCACCTGTATTGGCACAGGCTGCATATACCTCGTAACCCTTCTCTTTGGCAAGGTACATTACTGTGAACGAGGTGTCAAGACCACCGCTGAACGCCACTACAACTCTCTTCTTCTCCATATATGTTTATCGTTTTTTCTACTGATTATCTCTTTTCGTGTTTAGCCGGGTCGTACAGCATTGCCGTGCATATACAATAACGGCGTTCGGTACGCATCAGCACATCGTGGTTCACACAACCCTGACAACCTTTCCAGAAGGCTTCATCATCGGTCAGTTCCGAAAACGGCACAGGAACATAGCCCAGTTCGGTGTTGATTTTCATCACAGCGCCGCCGCTTGTCAGACCGAAAAGCTTGGCATTCGGCCACTTCTCGCGAGAGAGTTCAAAGGCACGCTTCTTGATGCGCCTTGCGAGACCGTGACCACGGAACTTATCCTTCACTATAAGACCGGAGTTTGCCACATACTCCCTGTTGCCCCAGCTCTCGATATAACAGAAACCGGCAAACTCATCACCGGCAAGCGCTATTATAGCCTTGCCCTCCTTCATCTTCTGCGCAACATATTCGTGAGTACGTTTGGCTATACCCGTACCACGCACCTTGGCAGCAGCGCTTATTGTATCGAGAATCTCATCCACATATCTCTCGTGTCCGGCACCGGCTACCAGAATCTCAATGCCGTCATCATATTTCTCACTCACCATTCTCTGCTTCAAATATTGGGTATTATACTCCTCAATGCTCTCAACACTACATTACGTGCAACACCCTCGGCAATGACAAGCATCACGGTGTCATCACCTGCTATCGTGCCCAGTATCTCGGGAAAATCCTGATTGTCGATATGATAGGCCAATGAATTCGCATAGCTTGGCCTTGTACGTATCACAGCCATATTGCCCGAGAATTTTATCGACAGGAAACCGGTCGCCTCCTGAGTCGATGTAACGGGGCGGACATCATCCTGCTTGGCATCGTGACGATGCTGGTGCGGGCGTGTCAGCACATACCTGTAGCGCCCCTGAAGGCCTACGGTCTTTACGACACGCAGCTGGCGCAGGTCGCGCGACAATGTAGCCTGTGTGAGTTTGAAACCCTCCTGTGCAAGCACGTTCAACAACTCCTCCTGCGAGCCTATCTCCTGTGTCGACAGAATGAGGCGTATGGCATCAAGACGTGTATTCTTTATCTTCATAAATTGTATATTTATAACTTACAGCTTGCAAATATAGGTATATTTAAACAAAAAGCAGAGCATTTCTGCAACTTTTTTGCATCATATTGCAAGTAAACAAGAAAATAAACAAAAAAATATGCAACTCACGTTGCATATTTTTTTGTTATTAGTCGAGTTCCTGGTCAGGCTCGTAACCGCCCAGTTCCCTTATCTTGTTCTTAAGCATCGCAAACTGCTTGAAGAGGTCGTGCACCGGCCTCTCGCCATCCCTGTGCATCGGTGCCTTGCAATAGAACGACATAAATTCCTGAATTCCGCTTTCACCGGCACGCAACGCAAGGTCGCTGAAGAGAATCAGGTCTAGCACAAGCGGAGCTGCCAGAATAGAGTCGCGGCAGAGGAAATTGACCTTTATTGTCATCGGGTAGCCCATCCAGCCGAAGATGTCGATATTGTCCCAACTCTCCTTTTCATCCCCACGCGGAGGGTAGTAGTTTATACGCACCTTGTGATACATATCACTGTAAAGTTCGGGATAGACATCACTGTCGAGTATATTTTCAAGCGCCGATGTCTTGCTCACACGCTTTGTCTCGAAATTCTCGGGATTATCGAGCACCACGCCGTCGCGATTACCAAGGATATTGGTCGAGAACCATCCTGTAACGCCCAACTGGCGTGTAAAGAAAGCTGGAGCAAGCACGGTCTTCATCATTGTCTGGCCGCTCTTGAAATCCTTGCCTGTAATAGGCATACCGGTCTCCTCAGCGAGTTCCCACATTGCCGGAATATCGACGCAAAGGTTGGGAGCACCCATAACAAAAGGACATCCCTCGCGCAGTGCGGCATAGGCATAACACATACTTGGAGCCACATTAGCCTTGTCATCGGCCTTCATCGCAGCCTCGAAAGCAGCAACGCTGCCGTGAATTTCATCGTTGCGTTTTATGAATTTCTCGGTACTTGCTATCCAGATAACGACTACACGGTCACACCCATTCTCGGCCTTGAAATTGCGTATATCCTCACGCAACTGCTCAGTGAGTTCCCAACGGCTGTTGCCGACCTTTACATTAGGACCGTCGATATTGCAGGCATAGCTCTTGTCGAACAGAGCCTTGTATGGCCTTATTGCCTTGAGTTCCTCCTTTACCGGCTCGATATCCTGTAACTTAAGCACATTCGCCTTTATGGCAGCATCATAGGCATCATCCTCATACAGGTCCCACGCACCGAAAACAAGGTCGTCGAGACCGGCCAAAGAGACGATATCCTTGACCTCCTTGTAACATTTGTCACGTCCTTTACCTACGCGCATTATACCCTCGCAAGCAAACGAGCCTACAGGCTTGGACAAACCTTTACGCGACATAAGTGCGCCTATTATAGTAGTTGTTGTAACAGCACCCAAGCCAACGCACATAACACCCAATTTGCCATTGGCAGGCTTAACTTTCATCTCCTCCATCTTAAAAATGATTTATTAAGCAAAATAATTGCTTTTTATTGAACTAACCTAAATATTTAGCAAAATGTTCCGAAAATTTTAATAAAATTATCTTTTCACACAACATCTCGGCATCAAAGAAGCCCCTCTTTCAATATCTCGCTCACCGTAGGGTGCGGAAAGACCGTGCGGCGCAGTTGTTCAACGCCAAGACCATTTGTAATTGCCATACAGGCAGCGCAGACAAATTCGCTCGATGAATTACCGAGCATATGTACACCCAGCACCTTGTTGTCATTTGAAACGAGCACCTTGCACAAGCCTGTCTGTCCTTCGTTCTCGGCAACAAAACGGCCTGCATATGTCATCGGCAGTTTATGCAAGCTGTACTCGATGCCGGCAGCCGTAGCCTGTTCCTCGGTAAGTCCTACACAACTGACCTCGGGATTGGTATATACAACACCGGGGATGGCATTGTACTCCATACGGTCATCTATGCCCAATATGTGGTTCACCGCCACCTCAGCCTCACGGCTTGCAGTATGTGCAAGCAAAGAGAAACCTGTCACATCACCGGCAGCATATACATTCGGCAATGATGTCTGCATATACTCATTGACCTTTATGCCGCGCTCGACATCCACAGCAATATTCTCGAGCCCATAGTCTCCGAGCACAGGCCTGCGACCTACACTGACAAGAATTCTGTCACTCTCGCACTGCTGGGCATTGCCGTCGGCATCGGTATAATGCACCGTGTTTCCCTCTACCGCAGTCACCTTGCACTGCAGGCAGAACTTAACCCCACGCTTGGAATAGATGGCACGCAGCTGTTCGCTGATTTCCTTGTCCATACCACCAAGAATCTCGGGAAGCATCTCAATAACTGTCACAGGTATTCCAAGGCTGTTGCAGAAACTTGCAAATTCCATACCTATCACACCGCCGCCTATCACTACAAGGCTTGCCGGAGCCTCGGTAAGCGCAAGCATCTCGCTGTTTGTCAGGACAGCCTCATTTCCCTCGATACCCGGTATCGGCGGCACAAAGGCCTCGCTGCCTGTGCATATCAAAAGCCTGGATGCTTCATACGCCTGCCCGTCGCAACACAACGAGATGCCGTTGGCGTCACCCGACACAATGAATGCCTCGCCACGGACAACCGTCACATTATTAGCCTCCATCTTCATCTTTATGCCGGCCACCAGCTTGCGCACCACCTTTGTCTTGCGGTCGGCAATTTTCTTGTATTCATAGGAGACCTCGCCGGCTGTTATACCATACTTCTTGCCACCTGTCGCGTGGTCATACATCTTAGCGCTGTAAAGTAACGTCTTTGTGGGTATGCACCCTTCGTTAAGACACACGCCACCCAATTCACGTTTCTCGAAGAGCACAACGCTCATTCCCCGTGCACCGGCATTCTCCGCAGCCACATAACCTGCAGGGCCACCGCCGATAATAGCAAGATCATACATAAGTTTCAATTTATGCAGTTAAACGTTTTATCCCTATTGCAAACTTATTAAAAATTGCCTTAAGATACAAGACCTTTTACGTTGTAATATGTGACCATTACCGCATATAATACAAAAACAGCGACCCGGTCGCTGTTTTTGTGGAGCATACGAGACTCGAACTCGTCACCTTTTGACTGCCAGTCAAACGCTCTAGCCAGATGAGCTAATGCCCCAATCGTGCAGGGGTGCACACGTGTGCACCCCTGCAATGTTATATTACTCCTCTACATCATCAGAGAAATCAAGCGCTGCCCTTTTGCTGGCCTGTATGCGCTCGTAATCCTCCTTTGAGAGAACAACGAGTTTGTTGAAATCGCGCTGACCTGTACCGGCAGGGATGAGGTGACCGCAAATCACATTCTCCTTCATACCGAGCAGATTATCGCTCTTCATATTTATAGCAGCCTCGTTGAGAACCTTTGTTGTCTCCTGGAACGATGCAGCCGACATAAAGCTCTGTGTCTGCAATGCCGCACGTGTGATACCCTGAAGAATCTGTGTAGATGTAGCAGGCTTTGCATCACGTGAAACGACAGGCTTGAGGTCGCGGCGCTTGAGCATACTGTTCTCGTCGCGAAGCTTGCGGGCTGTGATAATCTGACCGGGTTTCAAGTTCTCCGAATCACCTGCGTCTACGACAACCTTCTTGCCCCAGATACGGTCGTTCTCATCCTGGAACTGGAGCTTGTCGACAATCTGCTGCTCGAGGAAGCGTGTATCGCCCGGCTCGTCGATCTGCACCTTGCGCATCATCTGGCGTACGATAATCTCGAAGTGCTTGTCGGTGATTTTCACACCCTGTGAGCGGGATACATCCTG
>CALBKR010000075.1 GCA_937896105.1 uncultured Bacteroidales bacterium | reverse complement strand
CCATACTTGAACCGCAAGACCGAAGAGAGTGACAAGAGTACCTACCAGACTGTCTATTCAAAGGTGAAGGGGTCGGTGGCAGCTCCTACTGCAGGCTTGCATTTTACTCCGGCTGTGCTCGAGGCGCTTGATGCGGCAGGCGTTCAGCGCGGTGAGGTGACACTGCACGTTGGTGCAGGTACGTTCAGGCCGGTAAAGAGCGAACTGATAGCCGACCACGAGATGCACGAGGAGTATATCGAGGTGCAGCGTTCGCTGCTCGAGAGGCTTGTCGCAGCAGGCGGCAATGCCGTTGCCGTGGGAACTACATCGGTACGTACGCTCGAGAGTCTTTACTTCCTTGGCGAGAAGGTTTGTGAAAATCCAGCACTCGAGGAGAGCGAACTCTTTGTGGAGCAGTGGGAACCATATAGCCGTGAGCATCGTTTGTCTACTGTTGAGGCGTTGCAAGCATTGCTCTCCTGGCTCGATGCCAGAGGGCTCGACAGGGTTCATTCGCACACCCGTATAATGATAGCTCCGGGATATACCTTCCGCGTGGTAAAGGCCATAGTTACAAATTTCCATCAGCCGAAGAGCACTTTGCTGTTGCTTGTGTCGGCGTTCATCGGCGGCAACTGGCGCAAGGTCTATGACTATGCGCTCGGCAATGGTTTCCGTTTCTTGAGCTACGGGGATAGTTCGTTGCTGATTCCTTGACAGGCTGGCTAAAAAGAGTATTCTTATTAAAATTCTTAATAAAAAGGTGGCCAAAAGTTATTTTGTGGACTCTCTGATTGGGTCATTTTTTATTGCTGATGATAACGATAATTGATAATATAGCATATCTGCTCGACGAGGCAAAGAGATGTGCATCGGTGACAAAGAACCTTGTGCCATATTCGGGCAGGGTGGTCGTTCCGTCTACGGTTGTGAACGGCGGTGTCGAGTATGTTGTAAATGATATACTCGATGAGGCTTTTGCCGGGTGCGCCGGGTTGCAGGCTGTTCTCCTTGGCGAGAATGTCGAGAGTATCGGCATATCGGCTTTCGAGGGGTGTGATATGCTTGCTGAGGTCTCGTTCCCGCAGGCTCTTCACCTTGTCGGTATGCGTGCATTCAAAGGGTGTGGCTCTCTTAAAGAGCTTGTGTTTCCTGCCGGTGTAATTGTAATAGGCCGTGAGGCTTTCGCTTCGTGTGTGGCGTTGCAAAGGGTGTTCCTGCCCGATAATCTGCTGAACATTGAGCCTTCGCTGTTCGATGGGTGCAGTGCACTTGAGCGTGTGTCAGTAGGCTCTGCCATAGAGAGTGTCGGCGAATATGCCTTCTGCGGCTGTTCGTCACTCAAGGAGGTTGCATTGCCCGATGGCGTGCTTTCTGTTGAGGGGTGGGCTTTCCGTGACTGCACTTCGCTTGTGAAGGTGGCTTTGCCGTCGACATTGGCTGCTGTGAAGAAGGGTGCCTTCTGGGGTTGTTCGTCACTTGCGGCATTTGAACTGCCAAGCGGTGTGAATATGCTCGACCAGGGGGTGCTTGCCAACTGTACATCACTGCGCGAGGTGAAACTGCACGATGGCGTTTTGAGTATCGGGTACGGTGCTTTCTATAACTGTTCGGCAATTGAGAGTATAACTATTCCGCC
>CALBKR010000074.1 GCA_937896105.1 uncultured Bacteroidales bacterium | reverse complement strand
TCCGCCCCATTAAGCCCATAGAGGTAGGCAGGATGGAACGCGACACCGACAAGATACTCGCACTCTACAACGAAGGCTACAACCTCGCCGCACAGATAGAGTTCGAGAAAGAGTAAAAGCAACAGTCGTGAAACGAATAAACCAATTAATCTCTTCAAATTTTGACGAGATTAATTGGTTTATTCACATCATAACACTACCTTTGCCAGAAAATGACGATAATGAAAAGAGCAATTTATATATGGCAACAGCCAGAATGGGCAAATTTCGTATGGGACAACGATAGATTAATCGGCCTGCTATCCGATGTCCGGAACATAGAAGGACGAGTAGAAGGTATGATGAGCAGTCTCGGATTTGAATTGCAGAACAGCACCTCACTCGATGTACTCACAGAAGATGTATTGCGCTCATCAGAGATAGAAGGAGAACTGCTTGATGCAGAACGGGTACGTTCTTCAATAGCACGCCACCTTGGCATAGAAACCGAAGGGCTACCCGAGCCCGACCATTATACCGAAGGGGTTGTGCAAGTTATGCTCGATGCAGTACACAACAACGACATTCCACTTACCAATGAGCGTCTTTTCAATTGGCACGCAGCCCTGTTCCCGACAGGCCGCAGCGGAATATATCCGATAACAGTTGCAGCCTATCGTGTCGGCACGGCTCCAATGCAGGTTGTTTCGGGAGCTATGGGGAGAGAAAAAGTGCACTATGAAGCACCCTCATCACAGGATGTACCACAAATGATGGGTGATTTCCTTGCGTGGATAAACGGCAATAATCAAATCGACCCCGTTTTGAAAGCAGCAGTAGCGCATCTTTGGTTTGTTGCCATACACCCGTTTGACGACGGCAATGGACGACTCACACGCACAATAACAGATATGCTGTTGGCAAAAGCCGACGGTATGCCTCACCGTTTCTACAGTATGTCGGCCGAAATACTCCGTGAGCGCAAAGGCTACTACGAGGTGCTGGAAAAAACAACGACAGGAACAATAGATATAACCCTATGGTTAGAGTGGTTCCTGCACACGTTACGCAAAGCAATACTCCGTTCCGAAGAGGTAATAAAACGAGTTGTCAAGAAATCATCGTTCTGGCAACGTAACCGCGAAGTGGCAATGAACGACAGGCAGATAAAGATGGTAAATAAGCTATGGGATGGTTTTGACGGCAAGCTCACAACATCGAAATGGGCAAAGATAACCAAGACATCACAAGCAACAGCACTACGTGATATACTTGACCTTGTTGAAAAAGGTGTATTGGTTACAGCAACCGAAGGAGGCAGAAGCACCAACTATTTATTGAGAGAAGAGTAATCCACAAATAGATTATGTAAAAAGTAGAACAGCCCCGCACTGCGAAGATACAGTTCAAGGCGCAGGGCATAAGAATAAAGGATTAATATTTTCATTCCACTACTGTCCCATTAAAATTTGAAATTGTTCTTTGAAATTATTGAAATATAGTTAGTTACAGAGGTTTTTCGAGCGAACGGACTTGAAATCTTATCTTTGCGGTATTTTACTATGACCGCATATGTTTCAAGACAAGTTTGTATTTGCTCAGTTAGTCGCATTTCTCGATAGAAGTAAGTTTAACCATATTGTTGCAAAATATAACGGAGACCGTTACGTCAAACACTTGACCTGTTGGAATCAGTTCCTTGCAATGATGTTCGGACTACATTTCTTGGGTACGGCTACTTCGGTGCAAAGTACCATCATCAGTGCCTTGCGTAATATCGTGGTCGATAGGCTTACAGGTAGCAACAAGGATT
>CALBKR010000073.1 GCA_937896105.1 uncultured Bacteroidales bacterium | reverse complement strand
GTGAGGTGGCCCTGTGGCATTTCATCAACCATGAAGCAGTGCATAATACCCGTCCATGGATCATCACCAACGAGGATGATACGGTACTTTTGAAGGCCAAAGATGGCAGTGCTGTGTACGCCATTCTTTTTGGCGTGCAGGACTGGGACCGCGGCATCATCGTTGGCCGCCGCACATTCGGCAAAGGCCTTGTACAGCGCCCCTTCCAACTCTTTGACGGCTCGATGATACGGCTCACCATTGCGCGTTACTATACCCCCACAGGCCGTTGCATACAGAAGCCATACGACAACGACTCGACAAAGTACGAAGACGACCTGCTCAACCGCTATAACAAGGGCGAGATGACCAGTGCCGACAAGATACACTTCCCCGACTCGCTGAAGACATACACCAAGCGCCTCAACCGCCCCGTGTATGGTGGCGGCGGCATAATGCCCGACTATTTCGTACCGGCAGACACATCGCGCTACACACAGTATCACCGCGACCTCGCCGCCAAAGGAAGCATAATACAGACAACACTGCACTACATTGACGAGAACCGCGAGGAACTTGCAAGCCTTTACCCCACAATGGAGATATTCGAGAAGGAGTTCCAGGTAAGCGACGCCTTCATTGAGATGCTCAGGCAACAGGGCATAAAGGACAGCGTGGAGATAAAGGGCGGCGACGAGGAGTTCCAGCGCTCACTCCCCGAGCTCAAGAGACAGCTCAAGCAGCTTGTGGCACGTGACCTTTGGGATATGGACCAGTTTATGATTCTCTACAACAAGGATAACGACACCTTCAAGAAAGCCTACGAGCTTGTAAAGGAGAAGAAGCAGGACAAACTGCTGCTCAAGGAATAATCCACTCTATGCCCGACGACAAGACACGAGAGTTCATTGCAGTTCACAGGAGCGATGACACACGCGCCCTTGCCCTGCAGGCACAGCGCTACCCCGGCGTTGATATGCGGCAGGCGGTAACGCAAATCGAGGGATGGCAGGCAGCAAGGGATAAACTGCCAGCCTGGGCAGCCACCGAAGGCATCACCTACCCGCCCAAACTCTCGATGGAACAGTGCTCGAGCGAAGCCACAGCACTCTACAAATGCTCCATTGCCGCAGGCGACAGCCTTGCCGACCTCACAGGAGGGTTCGGCATCGACTGCAGCTACCTCGCACGTGGGTTCAGAAGAGCCACATACATAGAGCGTAACCCGTTGCTGTGCGACATCGCACGCAGCAATTTCGCCCTGCTCGGCCTTTCACACATAGAGATTATCAACGGCAACAGCGAAGAGCAACTCGATGCGCTGCCGCACCAGGAGTGGATATATATTGACCCTGCACGCCGCGACGGCGACGGGCGCAAGGTCGTGGCACTGAACGAATGTGAACCCAATGTAGTAGAACTCGAACAGAAACTGCTCGAGAAAAGCGACAACATAATGGTCAAGTGCTCACCGATGCTCGACATTACAGCCGCCACACGCAGCCTGCCACACACACGGGCGGTGCACATAGTGGCCATGAACAACGAATGTAAGGAGCTGTTGCTGCTGCTTGCGGCAGGGGAACAGCAGGAGAGCATACCCGTGCACTGCACCGACATACACAAGGAGGGGACAACCACCTTCACCTTCACCACCGGCGAAGAGGAAGAGACTACGGCGACATACAGCACAGAGATCGGCAACTACCTCTACGAGCCTAATGCAGCAGTGCAGAAGGCCGGTTGTTACCGCACCCTTGCCAAACGCTTTGGCATCACCAAGCTGCACCCTAACAGCCAGCTGTACACCGCCGATGAGCACATCGCAGATTTCCCCGGACGCATATTCCGTGTAGAGAGGGTAACAGGATTTTCAAAGAGTGAGGTAAAGGAGATACAGCAGCTCGGCCGAGCCAATATCACAGTGCGTAATTTCCCCGAGAGCGTACAGCAACTCAGGAAGCGGCTCAAGCTCGCCGACGGCGGTGACAACTACCTTTTCGCCACCACCCTTGCCAGTGGCGGCAAGGTGCTTGCAATTTGCAAGAAAACAAGCGCACCAATTCCGAAAAAGTCATAACATTTTTGGATTTAATTCCGAAAAAGTCATAACATTTTTGGATTTGATTCCGAAAAAGTTATGACTTTTTTGGAAAACGAAGGT
>CALBKR010000072.1 GCA_937896105.1 uncultured Bacteroidales bacterium | reverse complement strand
ACGAGGAGGAAAAGCCACTTAGTGGGTTAATTTACTAAGCGTAAATGAGGATTTTGATGCCAAACGTAACGTAGAAATTTGCTTTTTATTCACCCACTTTTTATATACCATTAAGCATTAATCAGCCCAACCGAGAGCCGAAGCGCCGAGAACGGCAGCATCAGCACCTGGAAGCGAAGACTTTAGCACCTTCACCTTATCTTTCCACAAGAACACCACATTCTTGTTCATCTGTTTGCGGATAGGTTCGAGCAACAGCTCGCCTGCATTTGCCAAGCCACCGAACAGAATGATAGCCTCGGGAGCCGAGAAAGCGATAAAGTTGCAGAAAGCATCGCCAAGCACCTTGCCGGTGAACTCGAAAATTTCCTTTGCAAGTTCGTCGCCCTGCATAGCTGCATCGAAAAGCATCTTCGATGTCAGTTCGTTCATACAGATGTCGCGCAATGAACTTGGAGTATCGCGCTCCACGAGCCATTTCTTCGCAGTGCGCACAATACCTGTTGCCGAAGCGTATGTCTCGAGACAGTCGGTACGGCCACAACCGCAGGCACGGCCTTCGAGAACTGGAGCTGTAACGTGGCCGAGTTCGCCGGCAAAGCCGTCGTGACCATATATAAGTTGACCGTTGGCAACGATACCGCTACCGACACCGGTACCCAGTGTGATGTAGACAAAATCCTTCATACCCTGCGCGACACCATATTTCATTTCGCCGATAGCAGCAGCATTGGCATCATTTGTAACCTTTGTAGGAAGACCCGTCTTTTTTTCGATGAGCCAGCCCAGAGGAACGATACCTTTCCAAGGGAGGTTTGCTGCATTCACAATCTCACCGGTGTAGTAGTTTGCCATAGGTGCGCCAACGCCCACTCCCTCGAGCTTGCCGGCACAACCGTTCTCCTCGGCCAACCTCTTTATTACATTTGCAATAGCATCGGTATACTCCTCAATGTCGGGATGTGCCTGTGTCTTGATAGAATCATCCTTTGCAAGGATATGACCTTTTACATCCACAAGACCTATCACGGTATTTGTACCGCCAAGGTCAATTCCAATTACATATTTTTCACTCATAATTTATATGGTTTAGTTAGTTGTCAAAAAGCACCCGACGGGTATCACTTGCGAATGTAAACAAAAAAAATCAGTTATCACGCACAAATGTTCTGCAAAATAATATTTTTTATGATTTATCTCTTTTTCTTTGAAAAGGTTTACACTATCTTCGCGGAATAAACTTAAATTATATAAATATATATAAAAGAAAAGATATGTTGAGGAGATTCGTGACACTTATGCTGCTGCTTGCAGCATCCGTAACATTTGCACAGGAGAGAGAGATACCGGGTATACTGCCAAAGCCATCGGAGATTAATCCGGGTAACGCCAACAGCAGGTTCGAATTTACCAAGGATACAAGAATCATATACAAACTCGAGGATGTGCAGGCAAAATCTGCTGCCGAGGAGCTGAATAGGATTGCCAAGGAGATATTCGGTAAAAAGTTGAAGAAGAGCACCAAGGTAATAGGCGACAACAATGTGATATTCAAGTTCGACAATTCACTGCCGGCCGAGGGATACATCCTCGACATCACCCCCGAGAACATCATTATCAAGGCAAAGGATGGTGCTGGAGCTTTCTATGCCGTGCAGACACTTAAGCAGACCATCCCCGTACAGGCATACGAGACACCGATAGACCTGGAGAAAGTGTTGTTGCCCACAATGAAGGTAACCGACGCCCCCCATTTCCCATACCGAGGCTTTATGCTCGACTGCTCACGCCACTTCTGGGATGTGGAGACCATAAAGGAGGTGCTCGACATACTTGCGATGCACAAGATGAACCGTTTTCACTGGCACCTTACCGAAGACCAGGGATGGCGCATCGAAATAAAGAAATATCCCCTTCTCACACAGATAGGCAGCCTGCGCGAACAGACAACCACCGGTCACAACGAGGGTCTCGACGGAATACCATACGGTGGCTACTACACCCAGAAGGATATAAAGGAGATTGTAAAGTATGCACAGGAGCGTTTCATAACCATAGTTCCCGAGATTGAGATACCCGGTCATTCGCTGGGAGCATTGAGCGCATACCCCTGGCTGGGTTGCGAAGGCGAGGATGGCAACTACAAGACCTGGGCATACTGGGGCGTATCGAAACAGATTGCCTGCGCCGGCAAGGAGAGCACATTCAAGTTCTGGGAGGATGTCCTCGACGAGGTTATGAAACTATTTCCCGGCGAATATATACATATAGGTGGAGACGAGGCTCCGCGTGATATGTGGAAGGAGTGCCCCGACTGCCAGAAGCGTATCAAGGAGAACGGTCTAAAGAACGAAGCCGAGCTGCAGTCGTATGTTAACAGCCGCATCGAGGCACACCTGAAGAAGAACGGGCGCAAGATGATTGGCTGGGACGAGATTCTCGAGGGCGGTGTGAGCCAGGATGCGACAATAATGTCGTGGCGCGGCACCGAAGGCGGCATTGCAGCTGCAAAGAAGGGCAATTATGTAATTATGACCCCGGCAAGCTACTGCTACCTCGACTACCGACAGACAACCGACCGCAAGGACGAGCTCGACAGCAACGGCAGCTATGTCCCGTTGCGCAAGACCTACTCTTTCAACCCCTACGAGCAGCTGTCAAACGATGACAAGAAATATATAATGGGCGTGCAGGGTAACCTGTGGACAGAATATGTGACTACGCCGATGCAACTTCAGTACAAGGCTTTGCCACGCTTGAGCGCCATTGCCGAGATTGGCTGGAGCAACCCGGCTCCCGAGACAAAGGATGTCGAGGAGTTCATAGGGCGTGCGAAGGAACTGGCACGATATTATAATGTATTCGGATGGTGCTTCGGTCGCCATTTCTACGAGGACGGAGTCCAGGTAGGATGGTAACAGGCCCACACGAAATAAATCAATAAGAATTTTTACTAACTAACCATTTAATCTATGAAGAAAATCTTTACACTGCTTCTTTGCGGCCTCTTTTCGGTGACCGCAATCAACGCACAGGTTCCGTTCAAGGTAACCACCATCGAGAATGGCGAGTTTGCCGAGGGCACAACCTGGTACACGATGGGCATCGGAGAGGGCGCAAAGCTCATCAAGGACAATGCCGGAGCCGACCACATTGCACTGGGCGTATCGACCCCCAAAGGCAATGACGACGAGCTTTGGTGCTTCGTGGGAAATGCAACCGACGGCTATGCTGTATATAACAAGCAGGCAGGCGCGGGCAAGGTGCTTGCATCAAAGACCACAATGAACGCCATTCCGGGCTACGGCGGAACAGGCGGTTCAACCTACCCCACTATGCAGGATGCAGCCAACCTCCCCGAAGGCTATGTAGGCCGTTGGGACTTTGCCGCATCGAACAAGATTGCCGATGTAAACGGCTACTTTATGAGAATTCACGGCACAAACTACGCAGTGAACAACTTCGGCGGTATCGGCAAGCTCGCTTTCTGGGCCGAGGGTGCTGATGCAGGCTCAACAATCGTATTCACTGCAGCCGAGACATCAATTGAAATCCTTGCATCAAAAGGCTCGTTCACAGCAAGCAATGCAAACGGCACCTGGCACTCAAAGTGGGAGAGCAGCGAGCTCGCAGGCTTCTCATTATCGGCCAACGCCAACAATATGACAACATCGGGCGATTACATCGCCGGTTATTCGGGACAGTCGGGCACCTGCACATACACACTCGCAGCACCCGAAGGCCTTGTTGTCGCAGGCTACAGTTTCGACTATGTAAACACGAACAACGACGCCAGTTACGAACTTACTTTAACTGCTGAAGGCGGTACATATAAATCTTCGGCCGAGGTACAGCATTTGAGCGTTGAGGTTGCAGAGCCTGCACGCACTGTATCATTCACACAGGCAGGAGCCAACAAGGGTATCACATTCTCGAACTTTGTGGTTTATATGAAACTTGATATCCGCACCCCGGAGCCCGCATACGAC
>CALBKR010000071.1 GCA_937896105.1 uncultured Bacteroidales bacterium | reverse complement strand
AAAACCGCCAACCAAAATATACCGTGCATTCATTAAGTGTTATTAGAACCAATAAATTTGGCGAACAAAAGGAATATGAATCCATACACGAAGCCGCAGAAGATGGTTTCCCCTTTTGGAGCTTGTATCGTGCTTGTAAATCGCAAAAAGAATACAAGGGGTATTTTTGGTGCTATGGAGAAAAGACAAAAAAGCATCGTTGTCAAAGAACTCGCTGAAAAGTATTTTCAAGAGGGCAAGATAACCGAAAGAGTATATAATGCCCTAATGAGGTATGAAGTGGAGATTACAGATTAGAGCAATTCGCTCCACTCTATAGGTATACCCGAGTCATCCATGTGGGTTATCCACTGCTTAAATACAAGTCTTGGACTTGCGTCAACATCGTCTATGCAATCTTTTATGCCCAAGGCTAATCTCTGTTCGTCGGGTATGCTTGACTTGTACTTATCCGCTTTTAGCATATTAGCCACATATACATAATTGTACCCAACATTGTTTTCAAGAGTGACGTTGTGCTTTTTAAGCAGTTCATCGACTTGTTCCTTTGTCCAAGGCTCTATCTTTTCTTCTTTCTTTGTACTTGGATTTTCTTTACGCAAAAGGCTAATAGCCCACTCACACGCTTTTTTTGAGAATGAAAAACCATAGTTGCGTAAATAAGCCTTCATCTCCATAGGCATAAACTCCAATTCAAATGTATCCAATGGTGTCTTTTCTTGTTTCATAACATTTATTTGTAAAAGTGGGTACGGCTGTTACACCGCCCCACAAGTTAAACATTAGTAATATCTCCCATTAGAGCGTCTACGACGACCGCCTCTACGTTCAGACATTTCATCGTCATCCCAATCTTCGTCGCGATAATTCATACCACCACGATTTCCGTAACCACCACGGCTGCCCATCATGGAACGACCATACTCTTCTTCATCTCGGTAATTCACGCCTCCACGCTCACCGAAACCACCTTCATTCTCCCATTCTGTAAGGCACTGCATGAGCATACCTCCATACTTGAGCATCTTTTCAGCGTAATCGGTGGCCTTATTGAGCTTGTGCTCAGAAATCTCTACCATATACATAATTAATCCTCCTTATTTGCTTTTAAACTTCTTCTTTTTGCGGCATACTCTGCTGCATACTTATCTAACTTAACAACCAGCGAACGGATAACGCGCTCGTCGCGACGATACTGAAGCTCGAGCTTTGCAATTACGCTGGGAGCAGCGTTAAACTCGAACATTACATAAAATCCGGTTGTTTTCTTCTCGATGGGGTAAGCGAGCTTCTTAAGACCCCAATTCTCCTCATTGACAATCTCAGCACCTTCAGCTGTAAGAATGCCTTTGAATTTCTCTACCGCTTCCTTCATCTGAGAATCAGACAAAACGGGAGTTAAAATGAAAACGGTTTCGTATTGATTCATTTTTTTGTTAATAAATATAGGTTAAACATTCGTTTATCTAAACGCGGGTGCAAAGATAGGAATATTTTTTTATATGTCAAAACTTTAACGTCTGTTTTTATCTATTTTCATTTTCATCAGGGGGAGATTTTCGCGTAAAACAGATATTTGTTTTGAAAGAAAATTAAACTGTCTCTAAAATTTAGCAAAAAAAATTTCATTATAAGAATATTTATGTGTTACTTTGCAGACAGAATATAAATAAACAATAATATAATATGAAAGGTATCAGTTTTTTAGGATTAGCTCTTATCATCGTTGGAGCATTAGCACTTGTTGTATGTTATTTTCAGGGAATGGTAAATAACAACCTCATCACAAGCGGTTCGTTTGTTCTTATGTTGGCAGGTCTGCTTGTTTACATTTTCGCAACAAAGAAGCACCTTGAGAAAAGATAATATTTTCAAGAGCAAAATAAAAAATGGTTCAGAAGTATTTCTGAACCATTTTTTATTCTTTTTAAACTCGGGCTACTTATAAAGAGAGTGGGTTGTTTTTTTTTAAAAAACAACCCACTCTCTTGTAGCAAATATTAAGGCTAAGTAGCGGCGTAAACATACCTCGCACTTTTTCCTTGAAGCAATCGAACCTACATTGAATTTCTTTTTTATGGTGCAATATTTAATTAAAAATAACCTTTTGCACGTAATCAAATGCGCTGCTCTTGATAGTGAAAATAGATTATCTATTCTTGTTCACAGTAAAGTTCCACTGAGCAAATATTACGCCTCGGCCTCGGGAGTAATAAGTTTATAACCCTTTCCGTGAATATTGATAATCTCTATCGAAGGGTCGGCCTTAAGATGTTTACGCAATTTTGTTATGTAAACATCCATACTGCGCGCATTGAAATAGTTGTCATCTATCCAAATTGTCTTTAGTGCAAAGTCGCGCTGAAGAATCTCATTGGCGTGAGCGCACAGTAGCGCCAGAAGCTCCGACTCCTTTGTTGTCAGCTTTGTATTCTGTCCGTCGATTGTGAGCAGTTGCTTCTGTGTGTCGAACATAAAGCCACCAATCTTATAGAGGGTGTTCTCTTTATTCTTCTTTCCGCACACGCGACGCAGCACAGCCTCGATGCGGAAGACAAGCTCCTCCATACTGAAGGGCTTTGTTATATAGTCGTCGGCACCAAGTTTAAATCCTTCGAGAATATCCTCTTTCAGCGTCTTTGCGGTGAGGAAAATAATGGGAATTTCCGAGTTAGTGGCACGTATCTCTTTGGCAAGCGTAAAGCCATCTTTTATAGGCATCATTACATCGAGCACACAAATATCGAATTTCCCCTTGAGAAAGGCACGGTAACCGGCCTCACCATCGGAGCACAACTCGGCGTGATATTCTTTTGCTTGCAAATACTCGCGCAGAAGCATTCCAAGATTCTCATCATCCTCGCATAGTAAAATACTCTGTTTCTCTTCCATAATTTTATTAGTTTTATTACATATATAAGGCTTTAAAGGAAAAAAGGAGGGGAAACTTAATCCCCCTCACTATATCTTTTCAACAGATCTTTAAAATCTGTATTACCAAAGAATACACTCATGTAGTGTATCTCTTGAATTATAGGAATCAATACATCACATAATTCCTTAAAACTCATCTCAGGTTTTTCGTTCTTTAGAGCGTGATAACGCTCCTGTAATGAAGCGTATTTCTCTAGTAACTCCTGAGTTGTATAATTCTCAGGAACTTCACCCAGAACTTTTAATTCATTCCAGATGGTAAAAATTCTTTCTCCGTAATCCATAAATAATTTTCTTTTTTA
>CALBKR010000070.1 GCA_937896105.1 uncultured Bacteroidales bacterium | reverse complement strand
CCCAAGGGCAATATAGTCGACTACCCCGACTACGAAATGCGCAGCTTTATGCTCGACTGTGGCCGCAAGTTCATCCCCATCAGTTTCCTGCACGAGTATGTAGACTTTATGGCATACTACAAGATGAACACCTTCCACATTCACCTCAACGACAACGCCTTCAAGCAGTATTTCAACCACGACTGGTCAAAGACACCTTCGGGTTTCCGTCTTGAGAGCGATTTCTTCCCCGGCCTTGCATCACGCGACGGCTACTACACTAAGCAGGAGTTCATCGACCTTCAGAAGCACGCCGAGAGAGTAGGCGTTGAGATTATTCCCGAGTTCGACGTTCCTGCACACTCGCTCGCATTCGTACACTACCGTCCCGAGCTGGGCAGCAAGGAGTATGGACTTGACCACCTCGACCTTTTCAACCCTGCAACATACACATTCGTAGACTCACTCTTTATGGAGTATCTCGGCGGCGACGAGCCCGTGTTCCGCGGACCACGTTTCCACGTAGGTACCGACGAATACTCAAACCGCGACACAGCTGTAGTTGAGAAGTTCCGCTATTTCACCGACCACTGCATACGCGAGGCAGAGAAATACGGCAAGCAGGCTTGTGTTTGGGGCGCCTTGACACACGCAAAGGGCAACACACCCGTAAAGGTTGACAACGTGCTTATGTACGAGTGGTACAACGGCTATGCCGACCCGACAGAGATGATAAAGCTTGGATACGATGTTATCAGCATCCCCGACGGCCTTACATACATCGTACCTGCAGCAGGTTACTACTACGACTATCTCAACTGCAACTACCTCTATGACAGCTGGACACCGGCCATCATAGGCAACCAGACATTCGAGGAGAAGCACCCGCAGATAAAGGGCGGTTCTTTCGCGGTATGGAACGACCACGCAGGCAACGGTATCAGTTGCAAGGATATCCACTACCGCGTATACCCAGCAATGCAGACAATGGCTGTGAAGATGTGGACAGGTGCAAAGCCAACTGTTCCTTTTGCCGAGTACAACCAGGCTCGTCTCGCCCTTAGCGATGCCCCCGGCCTCAACATCGCCGGCCGTTTCAGCGGAGAGAAGCGCACCATTGCAAGCGTTGAGAATGTAGTTCCCGGTACATCACTTGTTGAGAAGACAGGTGTCAGAGAGATTGGTTTCGACTACAGCGTATCGTTCGATGTAGAGTTCGCAGCCGAGAAGAACGGCACAGTGCTGTTCGAGTCACGCGATGCAGTCTTCTACCTTGCCGACCCGGTACAGGGCAAGCTCGGTTTCTCACGCGACGGTTACCTCAACACCTTCAATTTCAAGTTCTACCCTGGCGAGAAGGCAAGCATCACCGTAAGCGGTAACGAGCGCGAGACAAAGCTCTTCGTAAACGGCAAGCTCGTTGAGACACTCGACAAGCAGACCATCTACCACAACGAAGGCGGCAAGGACAAGATGTACTATGTACGCACACTCGTATTCCCGCTCGAGAAGACAGGTAACTTCACCAGCAAGGTAACAAACCTTGAGGTTACCAATTACGGAAAGTAAGCCTTGACATAAACAGACACAATACCCCAAAGAGGCTGTGGCGCGCCACAGCCTCTTTGGCAATAACAACACGACAGTAATGAGAATAGCAGAATACATCATTGCAACAGCAATAATATATATACTCAACCTTAGCATATATCTTATTTTCAACAAAGGATTAGCCAAGAATGCCAAAGGTCTACAATCGCGCCGATATCTTATCGCAACGCTTCTGGCAATGCTTCCTGTTGCAATCTCCCAGACGCCTGTAACAAGCCCGGCCGTACTCTTCAACGCAGTATTGGCATTCTTCTGCGGCACAGCCTTCCCCATAATCTACCATATCAGCAACCGTAAGAAATCACCCGACCACGATCACCGCATTGACATAGTCTATGGTATATATCTGTTTGGTTGGTTCACATCATTGCGATGCGCCGTATCCTATCTCGAACCGCACATCGGCGCGACAGTTGCAACCATACTCTACTCACTCACAGGCATCGTAGCCTTTGCTGCAGCAATGCTTGCTGTCATACAATGGGGGCACTATTTCATATACGGCAGCTGCTTCGACACCGCCGGCATACAGGCAATGCAGGACACCGACAGGAACGAAGCCAACGAATTCATCAAGTCATTTCCTGTCTACACACTGATATTAATAGCCGTAACAATAATAGCACTATTCGTGGGATGTATTACCGGAGAGAACATCGCAATGCAGAAGGCAAGCCCAGTCGGTGCCATAACATCGGCAATATGGTCAGTGGCAATGTTCAAATACATTTGGATAGGAGGCCGTAGCCTCTTTCAACGGACAGGCCTGGTAAGATTATACCTTGATGTCAAAGAGTACAGCAGACGCAGCCTCCTTTATGTCGACGAAATGAAGACAAGGCTCGAAGACCTCACTGTAAAGACCAACAACCAGGAGGAGAAACCCCATACATACATTATGGTAATCGGCGAATCAGTGTCAAAGGAATATGTCAGTGCATTCAGCGATATCGAATACAACACATCACCCTGGCTCAAGGAGTGCAAAGCCGATGAAGAGCACAATATAATCTTCGGGCACGCATATTCGTGTGCAAACCAGACAGTACCAACCCTTGAACGCGTGCTTACTGAACGCAACCTATACAACAACAAGGAATTCCACCAGTCTGTATCAATAATAGACATCGCACGCAAGGCCGGGTACACGACGCACTGGTACAGCAACCAAGGTTGTATTGGTGTCGCAGAGACCTCCATAACACTTGTAGCAAAAACCAGCGACACAGCCAAATGGACCGAGCAGGAGGTGAACAAGATTCAATATGACGGCTCACTGCTCGATTTCCTTGACGAGGTAGACAACACAAAGAACAATTTCATTGTATTTCATCTGATGGGCAGCCATTTCAACTTCATCAACCGCTACCCTGCAGAGGCTACACAATGGGGCACCCCAGGTGTGCAGGACAATATGCTCAACTACTTGAACTCGATACACTACACCGATAGCCTGCTTAAAAAGATATACGACTATGCAAACGAGAAACTCAACCTCAGCGCTATGCTCTTCTTCAGCGACCACGGTTGCATACCAGACAAACGCCGTGTACCACAGTTCGACGGTTTCGATTTTTTACGCATACCTATGAGCCTTCACTGCACCGACAGCTACATCTCGCGTCACCGCGAGCGTTTCGAAGCATTCAAGACAAATAAGGACAAATACTTCACCAACGACCTGATGTACGAAGCTGTCTGTGGCCTGCTCGATGTAGAGAGTAACCATTTCGACACCGAAAACTCACTTGCGCATAAAGAATATAAGTACACGCGCGATACGCTGCTGACCAACAACGGACAGACACATATCAGTGAAGACACTGCAGAATAATATGAGATATGGCGGCCTCAAGGCCGCCATATCTCATATTACTAATAATAAAGGTTAAATCTCTGCACATTGTGTTTATTTAATTTCTAAAACTTTAGATTTCTAAAACTTTCGTTTTATATTTGCAACAAAGAAAAACCTATAAAAGATGAGCAGAAGAAAATTTGACACACTTACTAAATCAGAAATTCAGGTAATGAATGCCCTGTGGGATATGCCCGACGGTGGCTGCATACACGATATCATCGCCCGATACCCCGACCCCAAACCGGCATACACCACCATATCCACATTTCTCAAGATACTGCTTAACAAAGGCTTTGTAGAGTTCCGCAAGCTCAGCGGCAAGACCCACACCTACTACCCGCTTATCAGCCGCGAGCAGTACACTGACCACGTAATGAATGATGTAAAGGAATCCTTCTTCGGCGGCTCGGGTTCCTCGCTTGTAAAGTTCTTTGTGGAGAAGGAGCAGATGAGCGAGAAGGAGATAGAAGAACTTGTCGAGATTATCAAAAACAGCAACCAATGAAACGGCAAACAAGAGCAATGCTGATGCTTGCAGCGCTACTGCTCTCCACAACGACAGCCCTGTCTGCCGGGAAGGAGAAGAACGATAGCACCACAACTATCGGCGCCCGACTCTGCACGGAACAGACTGGGGACAACCGTTGCATCGACCTCGGTGACCTTTTCGAGAATGCTGCGGTTACAATAGAATATAGCGCAAAGAGCAACACCCTTACAAGAAGAGCGAGAATAAGCAACTGCACATTCAGCGAAAAAGAGGCTTGGAACAAACTGGATATAAAGACAGCAAAGCAGCTGCTGAAGAGAGCAAGCCTGATAATTGCAGAAAAAGAGATGCCGGCAAATA
>CALBKR010000069.1 GCA_937896105.1 uncultured Bacteroidales bacterium | reverse complement strand
GTTCCAATATGGTCCTTCAACATGTAGCCGATTTTTCCATCATTGCTGACCATGTAGAAATCTCCACCATCATACAATACGGTTATGACTGTGTTTACATTGAGCTTGTCACCATCGCCCAAAAGCAGATAATTGTCATAGAGATAGGCTTTATAGCTAGCAAAGCCATCCCACGGTTCGTAAGCCTCTTCTCCGGCCAACAGAATCAGATTTTGGGGCATATAGGCATAGAGACCATCCAGATACAAGGTATGGTATCCTTCCCAAGCAGGCGCAAAGCCATCCTCGGCAACAACAGGCACGCGTGCTTCTCGCTGGAAGTAGCCAAGGACTACTTGTGTTCCGTCTGCCAGAACCACGGCAGTTCCACTTACTTCTCCGCTCTGCTCGATAACAGACAGCATTACCACACCCCCAAAGTTCTGAGGGATGCTGCCTCCGAAACTCAGGCTGATATCGCCGCCATCGGCACCGCCGGTGTTTCCGCCACCACCGCCCTTAATAAAGTTTTTGCTGACATCTTCCTTGCGAACAAAGCCGATTTCTTCGCCAGACTTCACCACGTAACAGTATTTCAGCTCGTCGAGGATCTCTAACTGCGTATTCAGACTCAAGTTAGCAACTGCGGCACCGGTCAGCTGATAGCCGCTATACAGCGCGGCTTTGCTTCTTGCATAACCGGTCCAAACCTCATAGGCAGGTTCGCCGGACATCCGGAGCAGTTGTTTTTCCACAAGACCATAGCCGGAGTCTGTTTTGATAACGTAGTGATCCTCGTCCATTTCACCAACCACATCTACCACATCTCCGCGGTTCAGCAGCATCAGAATTGCCGGCGCATCATCCACTTGTACAAACATGTCAACGCAGGCAGGCTCGGGCTCGGGTTCGGGTTCGGGCTCAACTGTTGCAGCATCTACTGCATAGACATAATGGATTGTCCAACCACCGGTACCTGTATTATAGGTAGGAGTACCGCTTGTGCCGTTCTGAACATTAATCCAAGAACCTGAATTGTTTACGAAACGAACCAAAAGTTCCTCGGTGTCAATGTAGGCCTGCGAGTCGCCATCGCCATTGAAGAATGCCGAACCGGCACCGGCTGTAGTAGGATTGGTTGTTGTAAACACTACCGCACCCTCAATTGAGCCGAAATCCTTGGGAGAGGTTGTCTGCATATAGGTTCCGTCTAACTTCATCAGATAGTAAGAACCGGCCTCACCCTCGGATACGGGCTGCCATACAAATACGGCAGCGTCTGTAAAATCGGCTGCGCTGTAGGGTACAGCGCCTGTATTACCAACAAAATAGAAATTGTTGGTAGCAGAAAGATTTTTTATGGCAATATGAGTAGGTGCAGTTTTTGCATTCAACTCAGCAGAGCTCAAACGCGTCTCGGTGAGAGTGTAGCTCTGTGCCAACGCTGTCATTGCCATTGCAAAAAACAGCGACAAGAAAAGTGTAAACTTTCTCATAAATGTTGGATTAGGTTAATAAAAAAGGTTATTTCAAGTTATTATATTCAGACGATTATGTTTTTTGGACGCTCCATAGGCAATATTGCAAATATAGCATTTATAACAAGAATATTTACTATTTTTTTTATTTTTTTTTCAACAATTATATAAGATAATATTTATCGGGCGCTTTATCGCTAAAAAAGTATTTTTTATAAGAATTGCGCGTTTCGGTGTTTTTCGCCGTCAAAAGCACCGTTCTATTTTGCTGTTATATAATTACAAGAACGACCTAACAACGAAGCGTAGCAACAAAAAAAAAGGCAGCGTGCCTTTAATAACACGCTGCCCGTAGATATAAGAGATTTTGCTAATTACTTAACAAGCACCTTTTTACCGTTAACAATGTAGATACCCTTTGTAGGATTCTCTACACGGCGGCCGCTGAGGTCGTAAACACCCTCAACCACTGTCTCGCCTGCAATCTGGTCGATGCCTGTATCCTCACCGGGAACATACTCCTCGATAGCCATTGCCGATGTCCAGCTGCCCATAAAGTGAGGCAGATTACCTGTGTAGAACGTCGAACCTGCGCTGTTGGGTGCGGGGAATACACCGTTTATCTGATAAGCTACAAGGCCGAAAAGCATCTCGTATGTTACGTCAAGCTCGCACTTAGCGTTGGGATACATTTTCACAAGTGTAAGAGGCATCTTGCTCTCCGAAATACCTGATGCCGAGCCCGAAGCGGCACCGCTGCCGGGAAGTGTCAGATATTTACCATCATATGTACGGAACGAGTATGTACCATCCTCGTTATCCTCGCAAGTGAATACTGCTGTCTCGGGATAAGAAAGGCCCTGCTCTGTGAGGGTATCCTGTACCATTGTAAGTGCATATTCGCCACCATCAACCACTGTGTAGTCAAGGTAGTTGCGACGACCGTTATATGTTACAAATGTAAGAGTATATTTTGTATCGTGTGTAGGCATTACAATCTCCTCGGTCTTATAGTACTCCTGAAGAGCCTCGGCAAGTGTCAGACGTGCCAATGTTGTGGGCTTAGCCTCGGCAGCGTCGATGGCAGCCTTGAACGCATCACGACCGGCACCTGTGGGATAGCCTACGCCCTGAAGCTCGTAAATAGCCTTAACGTCGGCAATGTAGTCGATTGTCTTAGGATCATCCTCGTCGCTTCCGAGACCCTTGATAAGCGCCATAAGGTCGTTGAGCTCGGTAATCATAGCCATAATATCGGCAGCCTTATCGTCGGCTCTTGAGTACATCTCGTTACCTGCTACGTAAAGCTCGACAAGTTCGCGGATATATGATACGTAGGGGAGATATTTCTCGGCTGCAACCTCTGATGCAAGCTCGTAGAGCTCAAACTCAGACATATGCCAATAGATACGCTCGGCCGATACCATAAAGCGCAGATATTTGTAAGGCTCAGCTGCTACAATGTCGCCCGACTTCCAAGATTTATTAGACATCTGGGGAAGGTCTTTGTCAAGCACTGTGATAGAGTCAAAATCTACGCCATTGTTGCTACCGAGTACCTCGATTGCATCGGGGAAGTCGTTACCACCGTCGAATACGCGTGTGTGGTA
>CALBKR010000068.1 GCA_937896105.1 uncultured Bacteroidales bacterium | reverse complement strand
GGCAACCATCACTCGGGGACGGCGTCCCTCACGTTTTGCAAACTCATCTGTCAGGCGACAAGCCATTCTGAAGTTCTCGTCGTCCTTGCTCTCTGCTGAATACACTCCCGAAATTGTTCTTATTACTGCCTTATACCTGCCGGCAACATCCTCGCAGGCGTCTGAAATCTCTCCCAATGTTGCACGCAGGTGTGCAGCCTCAACGGCCGCCTCGAGCAGGTTGCCCTCGCCGCTGCGTGCATACTCTGTTATCTTTGCCAGTGCGGCCTTAACTGCCGCCTCGTCGCGGTTGGCGTTGTTGCGTTCCAAAGCCTCAAGCTGCTCCTTGCGCACTGCCGTGTTGTCAATCTCAAGGATGTCGATTGGCTCCTCCTCATCGAGCACATACGCATTTGTGCCCACGATGACCTGTTTGCCGCTGTCGATGCGTGCCTGTGTGCGCGCCGCGGCCTCCTCGATACGCATCTTGGGGATGCCGGTCTCGATGGCCTTTGCCATTCCGCCAAGCTCCTCAATCTCCTCGATGAGTTTCCAAGCCCTGTCGGCTATCTCCTTGGTAAGGCTCTCTACATAGTATGAACCGCCCCACGGGTCAACCACGCGGCATATATTTGTCTCCTCCTGGAGATAAATCTGCGTGTTGCGTGCAATGCGAGCCGAGAAATCAGTGGGCAGCGCTATCGCCTCGTCAAGCGCGTTGGTGTGCAATGACTGTGTGTGTCCCATTGCTGCCGACATCGCCTCTATTACCGTGCGGCCAACATTGTTGAACGGGTCCTGCTCGGTGAGTGACCAGCCCGATGTCTGGCAGTGTGTGCGCAGAGCCATCGATTTGGGGTTCTTGGGGTTGAACTGCTTTATTATCATTGCCCACAGCATACGTGCCGCGCGCATCTTCGCTATCTCCATAAAGGGGTTCATACCGATGCCCCAGAAGAACGACAGGCGTGGAGCGAAAGCATCGATGTCGATGCCCGAGTTCACGCCCGTGCGCACATACTCCAAGCCGTCGGCAAGGGTATATGCCAGCTCGATGTCGGCCGACGCGCCGGCCTCCTGCATATGGTATCCGCTGATGGATATC
The DNA here is from genome assembly GCA_937896105.1 of uncultured Bacteroidales bacterium. Next base: position 2,550 of record CALBKR010000068.1, on the reverse strand, counting down.
GAGTTGAACTTAGGCATCTTCTGCGATGTATAGGCAAAGATATCACCTACTATGCGCATTGAGAATGCAGGCGGGTAGATATATGTGTTGCGCACCATAAACTCTTTGAGGATGTCGTTCTGTATCGTGCCGGCCATCTCCTCGAGCCTTGCGCCCTGCTCGAGTGCAGCGTTGATGTAGAACGCAAGCACGGGAAGCACTGCGCCGTTCATTGTCATTGATACCGACATCTTGTTCAATGGTATGCCGTCAAACAGCTGCTCCATATTCTCCATACAGCAGATAGATACTCCGGCCTTGCCCACATCGCCCACGACACGTTCGTTGTCGGGGTTGTAACCGCGGTTTGTAGGCAGGTCGAATGCCACCGAAAGACCCTTCTGACCCGATGCAAGGTTGCGGCGGTAGAAGGCGTTGCTCTCCTCGGCTGTGGAGAAGCCTGCATACTGGCGTATAGTCCAGGGGCGGAAAACGTACATCATCGAATAGGGACCACGCAAGAACGGCGGAATGCCGGCTGCGTAGTCGAGATGCTCCATCTCCTTGAGGTCATCGGCTGTGTAGAGAGGCTTCACCTTTATTTGCTCGGCCGTCTCCCATACCTCGTTGCTATTGTCTGCTGCCTTTGTGCAACATCCTGTCGCTGCTGTGCAGCCGAACAGGTCTATATTATTGAAATTCTTTCTCATAGCTACACGTTATTATATGCCCAACTTTGCGTTCAAGGCCTTCAAGGTCTCAAGAACATTCGATCTCACATTGATAAAGTTCACTATGCCGGCCTTCTGCAACTCTTCGGTGCAGGCCGGTGCTCCGGCAACAATGAAAACAGCTCTGTCGCCAATGGCACGGAACGCCGGTATTGCATACTCGGCATACTCATCGTCGCTCGAGCAGATGACCACGATGTCGGCCTTTGCTGCCATAGCGGCCTCGACGCCCTCCTCAACAGTGGCAAATCCCAGATTGTCGATAACTTCGTAGCCGGCTGTCGCAAGGAAATTGCACGAGAACTGTGCTCTTGCCTGACGCATAGCAAGGTTGCCGATGGTGAGCATAAATGCCTTTGGGCGACGCCCACTCTCCTCTGTGCTCAAGCGCAATTGCTCGAAATCCTCTGCAAGGCGCTTTATAGCCAGTGTAGTGCCGCCGGTATGTTTGGTGTTGTCGCAGTGGCAACCGCAGTTGCAACCTTTTGATGCCGGGCGGCGTCCCTCGCTCAATTCGTTGAAATTGGGGTACTGGTTTGTTCCCAGGAGTATCTCCTTGCGCTTGGCAAGTGCAGCACGGCGGTTGTTGCCCGATGCCTCGACAGCCTGCTGTATGCGACCCTCCTTGACGGCTTTGTGGAAACCACCATCGGCCTCGATAGCAAGGAACTGCTTCCACGCCTCGGCAGCAATGGATGCCGTGAGGCTCTCGATGTAGTATGAGCCGCCTGCAGGGTCGGCAACCTTGTCCAAGTGGCTTTCGTGCTTGAGTATCAGCTGCTGGTTCTTGGCGATGCGCACGGCAAAGTCGGTCGGTTTCTCATACACCACATCGTATGGTGTCACGGTAATCGACTCCACGCCTGCAATGGCAGCGCTCATCGCCTCGGTCTGCGTGCGGAGCATATTCACGTATGCGTCGAAGAGTGTCAGGTTGAACTCCGATGTCTCGGCGTGTATAATCATCTTGCATGCACACTTGCACTCGGGCTCATACTGCTCTACAATCTTCGCCCATAAGGTGCGTGCCGCACGGAACTTGGCAATCTCCATAAAGAAGTTGCTCGAGATTCCCATATTGAACTTTATGTTCTTTGCCACGACATCGATGGGGATGCCTGCCTCTGTTGCCGCGTGGAGATACTCATTTCCCCAGGCGAGAGCATAGGCGAGTTCCTGTGTTATGTAGGCACCGGCATTGTTCACTTTGCAGCTGTTGACTGCTATGCAACGGAATTTTGGCATATCGGCTGTCGCTACGATGAGTGCTTTCATCACATCGGTGTAACAGTCGTTCACTTTGCCCGAAAGCATCTCCTTGCCAATAGGGTCGTAGCTGATACTGCCCCTTGTCTTCCCGAGGTCGAAACCACGCTGTCTGTAATACTCGGCAAGCAATTGGGTGAACTCCACAACCTTACCCACGCATACATTGAAATTCAGTTCTACCTTCTCGGCGTCGATATCTGCAAGCAGTGCAGGTATATATTCAGGGGTCACATATTTGCCCTTGACCTCAAAGGCAATGGAGTCGACACCCTCGGCAATGAGCTTCCTTGCCTTGGCATTGGCCTCGGCAGCATCGGGCGTCTTTATGTCCTGGCGTATGAGCCAGCAGTTACTGGCTTTGTTGCCGCGTGTGAACGGAAACACTCCGGGAAGTGCCTTGTCGCACCCCTCGGGCAGGTCTTCCTTGCGGTAGAAGGGGTTTACATTAAACCCTTCGGCGCTTCTCCAAATCATCTTCTTGTCGTAGTCGGCACCTTTCAGGTCCTCTACAATCTTGTTTTTCCAATCCTCGGTCGATACAGGCGAGAAATCGCTAAAAAGCTTCTCCTTT
>CALBKR010000067.1 GCA_937896105.1 uncultured Bacteroidales bacterium | reverse complement strand
AAACCTCGAAATTTTTCTGCGCTCGCTGTGATATGTATTGAAGCAAGCTTCATACATCTCGCTCGCTTGTAACAATTTTGTAACATTCTTGTAATTAGAATGTAACTGTTTTGTGCAATTTTTGTATCGCTGTATTGCTCGCCGGGTTGTATGGCTTTTGAGAGGGATGAAAAACATTATTACTATAACGTATGGATTTCTTTAACAACATTATCGACTATGTGTCGGGGCTTGGTTCGGTCGAACTGTCCTATCTGTTCGTGGTTGCGTTTATGTTTGTCCTTGCGATTATCGACCTTACGGTGGGTGTAAGCAACGACGCTGTTAATTTCTTGAGCTCGGCAGTCGGTTCCAAGGCTGCAAAGATTAAGCACGTGCTCATTGTAGCCGCTTGCGGTGTATTTATTGGTGCTGCATTCAGCAGCGGTATGATGGATGTAGCGCGTCACGGTATCTTTGACCCGAGTTTCTTCTCCTTCAAGAATGTAATGTGCATATACCTGGCCGTGGTCATCAGTGATGTGTTCCTGCTCGACCTGTTCAATTCGCTTGGTCTGCCTACATCTACTACCGTGTCAATGGTGTTCGAGCTGCTCGGTGCATCGTTCATCACGGCGTTACTCTCGTCAAGCGGCGAGGGCTTGGGTATGCTGAACACTGACAGGGCAATGACCATCATCATATCGATTTTCCTCTCTGTGGCGATAGCCTTTATATTCGGTCTTGTGGTGCAGTGGATATCACGTATAATATTCACATTCCATTATCGTAAGAATCTTGGCAGCAAGATTGGTCTTTATGGCGGTTTTGCTTCTACTGCCATAATTTATTTTATGCTGGTGAAGGGTTTGAAAGAAAGTACTCTAAAGGCTCAACTGCCGGCATCGGTGCAGGAGTTTGTCTTTAAGGATACAACAATGTTCCTGTTGTGTGCCTTTGTTGTACTCACGTTGCTTATGCAGTGCCGGCACTGGGCAAAGGTGAATGTGCTGAAGGTGGTGGTGCTTATGGGTACCTTCTCGCTTGCTATGGCGTTTGCCGGTAACGACCTTGTGAACTTCATCGGTGTAACTCTTGCCGGTTTGGAGTCGTTCGAGGCATTTGTCGAGGGCGGTGGCGATGTGGGGATGTCAATGGGTTCGCTGAAGCTGCCGGCAACAACCAATGTGCTCTTCCTTGTAGGCGCAGGTGCCGTTATGGTATATGCTTTGTTCACAAGCAAGAAGGCGCGCAAGGTGTTGCAGACATCCATCGACCTGTCGAGCCAGCAGGACGAGGGGAATGAGATGTTCGGTACCTCGTCGGTTGCGCGTAACATTGTGCGCTCTACAACAAAGATGGTCGATGCGGTGTCGCGTAACACTCCACAAGGTGTTAAGAATTGGATAAACAAGCGCTTTACTCCACTCGAGGAGCGTGAGGATGTGGCATTCGACCTTATCCGTGCATCGGTAAATCTTGTGCTTGCCGGTCTGCTCATTGCGTTCGGTACCTCGTTGAAACTGCCGCTCTCTACAACTTATGTAACCTTTATGGTGGGTATGGGTTCTTCACTTGCCGACCGTGCTTGGGGACGTGAGAGCGCCGTGTACCGTGTAACGGGTGTGGTATCGGTAATCGGTGGATGGTTCATCACTGCGGGTGCTGCATTCATCATCGCTGCACTTGTCGCAACCATACTCAATTACGGTGGTGTGGTGGCTATGTATATAATGATTGCAGTGGTTGTATATCTTCTCGTACGCAGCCATATCAAGTATAACAAGAAAAAATCGGCCGAGGTGGTTGATGAGCAGATGAACGTAATCCTTAAGTCCGATAATCAGGACGAGGTGTGGGAGAGCCTGAAACTGCACGCGGCAGAGACTCTGACACATACATTGACATTCTCGGCCGAGGCCTACAAGAATATGTTCGAGTCCTTCTCGAAGGATGCCTTGCGTCCGTTGAAGAGTACGATGATAAAGATTGTCGAGGAGAAGGCGCTGATGAAGAAGCAGCGTCGTGCCGAGACACGCGGCTTGCAGCGCATTGACCAGCAGATGGCATTCGAGCGCAGTACCTGGTACCATCTTTGCTCGAACAGCTGCCAGCAGATGCTCAATACTCTGACACGTATCGGCGAACCGATGAAGGAGCACGCCGACAATAGCTTCAGCCCGCTATCCAAGGTATATGTCGAGGAGTTCTCTCCATATTGCCGCGATGTATATAATGTTCTCAAAGATATCAATGAGATAATTGCTACGGGTAATTATGACAATGCCGAGGAGGTTTCGGCAAGGGCAAAGCACTTGAAGCACCAGCTTGCCAACCTGCGCAAGGAGCAGACAATGCGTCTGCACAAGAGCAACGGCAGTCTCAGAATGGATTTTGTTTATCTGAACCTTATCCAGGAGAGCCACGAGCTTCTCAGCGAGGTGCGTAACCTGTTGCGTGGCGGTAACAAGTTCTTTGCACTGCAGGTGACATCGGCGGCTGAACCAAGACTCTGATAGAACAATTGTATAACACGATTATGCCGGCAAGGGTTAAAATTTGATAAAATTGCCCGTGCCGGCATAATATTTATTATATTAGCAAAAATATTTGATATGAAATTCATAGGTCCTCACGTATCGGCAAGCGGCGGTGTAGAGAATGCACCGCTCAACGCAATGGCTGTCGGAGCCAATGCATTCGCACTCTTTACCAAGAACCAGCGACAGTGGGTCTCGGCTCCATTGACAGCAAAAAGCATCGCTCTCTTCAAGGAGAACTGCGCCAAGGGCGGTTTTGCCCCGCAACATATACTTCCTCACGACAGCTACCTCATAAATCTTGGCAGCCCCGATGAGGAGAGTCTGCAGAAATCGCGTGCTGCATTCCTTGACGAGATGCAACGCTGCGAGCAGCTCGGGCTTACTATGCTCAATTTCCACCCGGGCAGTCATCTGAAGAAGATAACCGTAGAGCAGTGTCTCGATGAGATAGCTGCAAACATAAACCTTGCACTCTCAAGGACAACGGGCGTTACTGCGGTCATTGAGAACACTGCAGGGCAGGGTAGCAACGTGGGCAACAGGCTCGAGGAGATACGTTATATCATTGACCGCGTAGAGGACAAGAGCCGTGTGGGTGTTTGCATCGATACCTGTCATTTCTATTCGGCCGGGTATGATATCGTTGGTGATTACGACGGTGCCTTCGGCGAGTTGGAGCGTGTCATCGGTCTCGAGTATCTCAAGGCAATACACCTTAATGATACAAAAAAACCGCTTGGTTCACGTGTCGACCGCCACGACAGTGTCGGCATCGGTCCGCTCGGCATCGATTTCTTCAAGCGTTTTATGAAAGATAAACGTTTCGACAATATACCCATTATATTGGAGACCCCCGACGAGAGCCGTTGGGCGAGTGAGATAGAATTGTTGCGTTCATTTGAATAAACTGTTGTTCTTATGGAGAAGATACTTGTCGTCGATGACGAGATGGATATATGCGAAATCCTGAAGTTCAACCTCGAGAACAGCGGTTATTGCGTCGACGTCGCCAACTCGGGTAAAGAGGCCTTGGAGATGCCATTGTCTTCCTATGACCTGTTGTTGCTCGATGTTATGATGGATGATATGAGCGGCTTTTCTCTTGCGGCACGTATACGACAGGAGAGCGGCCTTGCCTCAATTCCCATTATATTCATCACGGCAAAGACCGGTGAGAATGATGTGCTCACGGGCTTCAATATCGGCGCCGATGACTATATATGCAAGCCCTTCCGCATCAGTGAGGTACTTGCAAGGGTAAAGGCTGTTATCCGACGCAGTGACAAAGCCCCTGTGCAGCAACCGTGCGGCGACAATATCTCCTTCAAGGGGCTTGTGCTCAATGTCGAGGCAAAGAGGGCGTATATCGATGGTGTGGATATCTCGCTCACCAAAAAGGAGTACGAGGTGCTCTGTATGTTGATGAACCGTCCAGGGAGGGTCTTCTCGCGTGAGGAAATTCTCTCCAGTGTGTGGCCCGATGATGTGAATGTGCTTGAGCGTAGCATCGATGTGAATATGGCTCGATTAAGAAAGAAACTTGGAGTGTATGCCAACAACATTGTGTCGCGCAGTGGTTATGGCTATTGTTTTGTAATCGAATGAGACAAGGAGTATCACGCTTTTTTTTCCGCTTTTTCCTGCCGGCAGTGGTGCTGCTGTTGCTGTTTGCCGTTGCATTTATGTACTACCACTATGAGGTGGGTATGCAGATGGCCAATGAGCTTGGCGGTGATGCAGGTCTTGTTGCGATAATGGTTGTCGCAGGCACGATATTAGTCATTGTGCTCTACCTGCTCTATGGCCTTATGAGGCACGCCGGCAGTTCCGATTTCGCAACACAGAAACTGCTTCAGCATCTGCGCATTGCGCAGGAAGGTATCGCTGTCTTTGATTCCAAGCGCCGCGTGGTGTTTGCCAATCCTCTTTTCAGTGAGTATGCCGATTTTATCTCGCCATCGCATCTTGCGGATGCCGGAGAGATAATCAAACTGCCTGAGTTGAGAAAGATAAAGAGTTTCATAGACAATGGCGGTTACAGGAATAATACCGTGCGCGAGGCTTTCGCTTCGGAGGAGATAGAGGTATCGGGGCGCATATTTGCCCTGCGCTGTGTCCTCTTCAGTGACAATGGATTTGAGATTTCAATCAATGATATAACTGCGGCCGAGGAGCAATCGAGGCTCAAAAGGCAACTTACACAGAATATAGCCCACGAATTCAAGACACCGGTGTGCAGCATTCAGGGCTATCTTGAGACGATAATACAGAACTATCCGCAGAACCTCACCGATGAACAGCTGAGGCATTTCCTCGAGCGCTGCCACTCGCAGAGTAACAGGTTGAGCAGCCTGTTGCAGGATATATCCCAGTTGAGTGATATGGGTGCTGCGCAACGTGCAAAGATGGAGCTTCTTGACCTCTCTCCGATAGTGTCGAATATGCTGCTTGAGGTTGCCGACAAGGTTGCCGAACAAAATATAACTATTGCCAACAACCTTCCAGAAAAACTCGTGCTTAACGGTGACCCCTCTATGCTCTATTCGATATTCCGCAACCTTATCGATAATGCCATCTCATATGCCGGAGAGGGGACTACAGTCACTATATCCTGTTTCAGAAGCGATGAGCAGTTCTATTACTTCAGTTTTTCCGATAATGGCGCAGGCGTTCCCGAGGAGCATCTGCCACGCCTTTTCGAACGCTTCTACCGTGTCGACAAGGGACGCAGCCGCAAATTGGGCGGTACAGGCCTTGGCCTTGCCATTGTAAAGAATGCTGTAGCTCTACACGGTGGAACGATATCTGCACGCACGGCGGTCGGCGGCGGGCTGGAGTTTGTCTTCAAGTTGCAGAGATAAAGAGGATGTGGATATGCTTCTTAAAAGAGGGTGACTAAAAAGCAAATTTCTGCGTTACGTTTGGCTTCGAAATCCTCATTTACGTTTAGTAAATTAACCCACTAAGTGGCTTTTCCTCCTCGTAGCTCGGCATAGAATACAA
>CALBKR010000066.1 GCA_937896105.1 uncultured Bacteroidales bacterium | reverse complement strand
GAAATCATGTGTGTGGTAGATGAGGCCTGCTCGGCTTGCGTCCAAATCAATTACGAAATTACTGACCTTTGCCGAGGCTGTACTGCCCGTCATTGTCAATATAACTGTCCGAAGGGAGCTATCCACGTCAGCGCCAAGACCGGTAAGGCATGGATTGATCACGATACATGTGTAAGTTGCGGTATTTGTCATAAGAGTTGTCCGTATCATGCTATCGTTTATATTCCTGTCCCATGTGAAGAAGCTTGTCCTGTAAAGGCTATCTCTAAAGATGAATATGGTGTCGAGCATATAGACCCGTCGAAATGTATTTATTGTGGCAAATGCCTCAACGCCTGCCCGTTCGGCGCTATATTCGACAAGTGCGAGGTGTTCGATGTGCTGAAGGATATGCGTGCCGGCGAGAAGGTTATTGCAATGGTTGCACCGGCCGTGCTGGCACAGTTCGGCAAGCCGCTTGAGCAGGTATACGGTTCGCTGAAGGCTATCGGTTTCCACGACATCGTAGAGGTGGCATACGGAGCCGAAGAGACAATAAGACGCGAAGCCGAGGAGCTTAAGGAGAAGATTGAGGAGGGACAGCCCTTTATGACAACCAGCTGCTGCCCGGCATATGTAAACCTTGCCAAGAAGCATATACCGGAGATTGTAAAATATGTATCTTCGACAGGCTCGCCGATGCACTACACTGCAAAATACACAAAGGAGAAGTTCGGTGACTGCAAGGCTGTGTTCATTGCACCTTGTGCATCGAAAAAGGCCGAAGGTGCTGCCGATGAGAATGTCGATTATGTATGGACATTCCGTGAGCTCGACTCCGTGCTGCAGGGTCTTGGCATTGACATCGAGAGCACAATGCCCTACACTCCTGCCGAGACCGCTTCGCGCGATGCACACAATTTTGCAAAGACAACAGGTGTGTTCACCGCTGTAAAGAACCACCTTGGTGACGAAAATCTCGAGGGTGTAGTCATAGCCGACCTTAACAAGAAGAACATCGCAATGCTGAAGGCCTATGCCAAGACCGGCAAATGCCCCGGCAAACTTATCGAGGTGATGTCGTGCCCCGGAGGGTGTATCACAGGCCCCTGCGCCATCAGCAAGGAGGGCGAGGCGGCAAGACGCTTCGAAGCAGAAATAAAGAAGAAGTAAGGAAATGACAAATATAAAGAAACAGGAAATCAGGCAATTGCCTGATTTCCTGTTTCTTTATATT
>CALBKR010000065.1 GCA_937896105.1 uncultured Bacteroidales bacterium | reverse complement strand
TTAAGCTCGCACAAGAAATCGGCGGTCACAAAGCAGCCGATGAACTTGGTGTACCCACATATTGCTATGAGGCAGCAGCCTTCAAGCCCGAGAGGCGCAACCTTGCCGTTTGCCGCAAAGGCGAATATGAGGCACTGCACGAAAGAATGACAAACAGTGACGAACAGCCCGATTTCGGTGCACGCCCATTCGACGATGGCATAGCACGCACCGGCGCTACAGCTGTGGGAGCACGTGATTTCCTTGTAGCCGTGAACTATAACCTGAACACCACATCGACACGCCGTGCCAACGCCATCGCATTCGATGTACGCGAAAAGGGACGCCCTATGCGCGAGGGCAACCCCATTGTGGGAAAGATTATAAAGGACGAGAATGGAGAGCCGGTAATGAAACCCGGAACACTGAAGGCCTGCAAGGCCATAGGCTGGTTCATTGACGAATATGGCATAGCACAAGTATCGATGAATATGACCAACCTTGCCGTTACCCCGTTGCACGTAGCATTCGACGAAGTGTGCCGCGCTGCCGACGCCCGCGGTGTGCGTGTCACCGGCACCGAAATTGTAGGCCTTGTACCTAAGAGGGTGCTTGTTGATGCCGGCCGCTATTTCCTACGCAAACAACAGCGCTCGACAGGCGTTCCCGAACGCGAACTCGTACGCATTGCAATTGAGAGTATGGGACTCTCGACACTAAAGGAGTTCAAGCCCGAGGAAAAAGTAATAGAATATATGCTCGAAGCCGAAGAGCAGAAGGGTGTGAAGAGGCTTGTGGATATGACCTGCCAAGGCTTTGCCGAGGAGACGGCAAGCGAATCGCCAGCCCCCGGCGGTGGCTCCATTTCGGCATATATGGGTGCCCTGGCAGCAGCACTCGGCACTATGGTTGCCAACCTCTCATCGCACAAGGCCGGTTGGGACGAGCGTTGGGAGTATTTCTCGGATTGGGCAGAGAGAGGCATAGCTGTAATGAACGAACTGCTTGCACTTGTCGACGAGGACACAGCAGCCTTCAACAAGATAATGGATGTATTCGGGATGCCGAAAGGAACCGACGAGGAGAAGGCAGCACGCGCAGCAGCAATGGAGACCGCGACACTCTACGCCACACAGGTTCCGTTGCGCACAATGAAGGCCGCATACAAGGCATTCGATGTAGTGCGCGCAATGGCCGAGGAGGGTAACCCCAACTCTGTATCCGATGCAGGAGTAGGTGCTCTGGCAGCCCGTTCGGCAGTGATGGGAGCCTGCCTCAACGTAAAGATAAATGCCGCAGGGCTTAAGGACCGCAAGGCTGCCGAGGAGCTTGTCGGTGAAGCCGAAAAGATACAGGCGCTTGCACAGCAGGCCGAGGGTGAGATACTTGCAATTGTAAATGGCAAGATAAAGTAAAACCGAAATAAAACCATAATACAATGACCGACTTTCAAAGAGATATCCTTGCAGGCATACCCGACCCGTTGCCTGCACCAAAGGCATACGACACGACAGCCAACCACGCGCCAAAGCGCAAGGACATACTGACCGACAGCGAAAAGAAACTCGCGCTGGCAAACGCCCTGCGCTACTTTCACCCGAAGCACCACGCCGAGCTTGCCCCCGAGTTCTTGGAGGAGCTTAAGACCTATGGCCGTATCT
>CALBKR010000064.1 GCA_937896105.1 uncultured Bacteroidales bacterium | reverse complement strand
CTTTGCATCATCACGATTAACCCTAAAATCATCGTCAACGGTTTCTAACGGTATCTTTACTGTCTCATCTGATTGAGCAAAAACAAAATCACTTGAGAAAAAGAATACAAGACAGAATACCGTTCTGTAAAAAAGTCCCACACTTTGTTCTCTTCGAATGAATTTACATTTCATAAACTTGGGTGTTGTTTTCTTAATAGTTTCCATAATTTATTAATTTTGTTTGTCCAAATGTAAAGGCTTAATCGAAATAAGAAAAGAAAAAGTTGTCCAAACCTGTCCAACTTTTGTCACATAGCCCATAACGCTCTAACAATCAATATATTAAAATCAAGCGTCAATCTTTTTATTATCATTTTTTTGGCATAATAGACAAGATTGAACAAGAAGTCGCAATACAACTCGTTTTTTTACACTATTTTAGCATACACGGAACAATAAAGAAAAAAACACTATGAAATATTTTATTCGGATATTACTGTTTTCATCGCTACTTTTTGCAGCGTGCAGCAAACAGGAAAACGAAGTTCTATTAAAACAGTTGAACGACATAAAGGCAATGGGCGATACATTGCCACAAGCTGCAATGCAAAGGCTCGACTCCATAAAGCCGCAGTTCAACAACGAAACGGAATATATGCGCAACAAGCTGGCTTTGCTTGAAATAAGGCTACAGGACAAAGCATATATTACCCACACAACAGACAAACAGATAAAGAACATCTGCCGTTTTTTTGAGAAAAACGGTACAAGCGTTGACAAACAGGAGGCCTATTATTATATGGGCAGTGTGTATCGCGACCTAAATGACTACCCGAATGCTGTGACATATTTTCTGAAATCAGCAGCTATTGCAGAAGAAGCGTCTAATACCGATGTTGCACTATGGGAAAATACATACTCGCAATTAGGTTTTTTGTATGGAATGCAGATTAATTACACCGAGGCTTTAGATGTTACCCTTCTGCAACTTAAAGTTGCAGAAGACAATGGTATAGCAGATGAAAGGACATATATAAATGTAGCAACATCATATTTTGAAGTTGGTGATACAGCAAACACCAGACTATTTTGTGATAAAGCAATTAGTATTATTTCCCGGAATGGAATTAGCAAGAAGAACGCTGATATTGTCTCAATCGCAATGTTCTATTACACAAAATGCGGAAAAGAATATAGCGCAGCCAAATGCCACAAAGCTTTAAGTTTATTAAAGCACAATGACCGACCACAAAATTATTATACCAACCTCGGTGTATTCTATGAAAGATATCGATCAATAGACAGTGCTGCAACGGCATTTATTGCACAATACAAGACAGCTAATAATATTGAATCAAAATACGATGCCGCACGATGGTTAACAAGGTACTACACCAAAAGAAAGAACTACGAAAAAGCTGCTGAATTTGCAATAGAATTTATTGATGCGAATGAGGCTATGATAGACAAAACGAACCTTGAGCACACTACGAATGCAAAGAATTTCTTCCAATACAGGCGCGACAAGGAAGAGGAAACAAAAGTGATGCAGAAGGCCGCAAAAGACAGGTATAACCTTGTAATTGGAGTTTCAATATCAATAATAGTGCTATTAGGAACTGTAACGCTGCATTATAGACGGAAAAAACGTTTGCTCGACATTATCCTCAACAAGGAAAAGAATATTGAAAGTGCAAAGGTGTTGGTAGAAAAAAGAGAGCTTGAACTTGAGAAAGAAAAAAGGTGCATTGAAGAGAAGGAAAAAGAATTGAGGAAACTGAACGCTGCCAATTCAAAGCTCTCGATAGAATTACAAAGTGCAAGGGAAGATTTCGATATGCTTGTTGCACAGAACTGTGAGTTGACGAAGCAGACCATTATGAACAATATGGCCAAGAGCAATGGCGATATCATTGAAAAGGTTAAAAAGACATCCAAAGGCAAATACCACCTGAGCGACAACGAGTGGAAGGAGTTGCTTGGCGCCATTGACAAACTATACCCCGGGTTCACTCACGAGGTACAGGCCAAGTTCAAGAAAATCAACGAGCCGCTGCTGCGTGTATGCTATCTTTTGAAAATTGGGTTGACAGGCTCTGAGATTGCAAATATAACGGATTACCCGCGCCAGACTGTTTGGGTAAGGATTAAGAAGGTTAAGGAGACCATAAAACTGGAACCTACTGTTTCTCGAAGAAACTGAAATTCACGCTGCCGTATGCTACGTGGCGGAAAAAACAGGGATGCGAACTGAAATCGTTGTCTTTGCCGTGCTCGAACACAAGCATACCACCCGGCTTGAGCAGGTTGCCGCCGAGCACCAAATCGGGAATAGTACTAAGTTCCTTTAGGGCATAGGGAGGGTCGGCAAAGACTATGTCATACGATGCCGGTGAGCGGCGTATATAACGGAACACATCGTCGCGAACCACGCTCCAGGCTGTATCGCCCAGGAGCGTTGCTGTCTTCTTCAGATGCGAGGCGTGCATAGCATCCATTTCTACCGATGTGACGGACGCCGAGCCGCGTGAGAGGAATTCGAGACTTATGCTACCTGTGCCGGCAAAGAGGTCGAGCACTGCCTTATCCTCGAAATCGACCATATTGGCGAGGATATTGAACAGGTTCTCCTTGGCAAAATCGGTTGTAGGACGTGCCTTGAAATTGCGTGGCACATCGAAATGACGGCCTTTGTATTTTCCGCTTATCACTCGCATAGTATCAATGCTTGCAGATCGAAGGGGACTCCCTCTATCTTATTTAATAATGTAGACTTGAAAAGTTCGTTTGGGTTCAAGCGCTTGGTGTTCTTTATGAAACGGCCTATTGTCATTGCGTTGGACTCGACACCGCTGTCACCGCACAGATAGAGAGTATCGTCGAGCTGCGAGAGTTCCTGCTCTTTCCAGATGCTCAACAGATAGTACACTGCATCCTGCCCCGCATCGTTCCTGAAGGCATTGGCAAGCTGCATCCTGCCCGAGCGCACCGATATATACAGGGAGAGGTGACCTTGAAAACAGGCCAGCAGATATTTTCCATCATCGGGCAATGAGGTTGTGACAAGACCGAGAAGGATGCTTAGCGGTGAATAGAACGAGACATCGCCAAGCTGCTGCAGGCTTTCGTATAGCGATTTCTCTACAGGAAAAAGCACTGTGAGCCCTTGGGCATTGAGCCTGTTTGCAATTACCTCGACACGGGCATTGTTTCTTGGAAAACAGTGGCGGAAATAGCTCTTGTAATCGGCCTTGTTGTCAAACTCTACAGGCAGTGTGGTGAACTCCTCGCTCTCTATTATAACCTTTACTTCGTACTTTTCACCCGGCACAATAAAAGGACACGACTCGCACCCCTTCTGCAGGTTCACGGCCAAGGTGTACCCTTTCTCCGGCTTATAGAAGAAGTATCTGAGGGAACCGGGTTGCGACGGGGTGTAGCTGCAAAAACAAAATCCATCCGTACTGATACGAATGGATAATGTTCTATTTTCGTTTTTATCCTTTGTCATTACAATCAAGACCAGTTACCGGCATTGTTGTTGTTCTTTTCAAGATCACCGACCTTGCGGCAAGGTATGCGTTTAGGTGTTGCATATTCGATACCATCCTCGTTTGCATTCTCTATTCTGATCTCGTTGCCGCTCTCAATAACCTTCAAGAGATAGTTTGCCAATTCCTGCTCGTTAAGACCGCGAAGATACTGTGTAAAATCGGCACGCGCCTCGAATACGTGAACGTAGCCACCGGCCTTGGTGTTCACCTTGATACTATCCGACTTCATAAAGAACTCCACAGGCTTGCCATCCTCACCCTTGCTGAATGGGATATATCTCAACTGCTGCAGGTCGTATGAAGGGTTGTGGAACAATGTGTCGACATAAGCGACAAGGGTTGTATCGCGACGGTATGTCTGTGCAATCAAAGGATGGTTCACTACCATATTCTTTACAGAATCCAATCTCTCCACAACACCCGGTGCACTGAAAACTGTATCAACCTTTATGGTCCAGGTAGTATCTACACGGAAACAAGCATCCAACTCTTTGATTCTTTCTATAGCCTTATTTCTTTTACTCTTGTCTTTTGAGGCTGTGAGTTTAGAATCCTTAATGATGTCCAAGACAATTTGCTCGGCCTCATCCTCGGAGAAAGCCATCTCATCGGGATTCTTCGGATTTGTATCCTTAACCTTATATTCCCTAAGCTTAATCAGCTGGTTGTCGTTAAGCATATATGACTTTCTGACAACAGTCATCTTGCCCTGAAGGAATGAAATCAATTCGTCGAAGTTTGAAGCATACCTACGATTCTGCGCACGGAACTCCACCTGCGCAGTTCTGATATCGGTAAGACGTGCAATGACTTCATTATCACGAGCCTGCCTATCCTTGTCAAAATCAAGCGGAGCATTTACACTGCTGAAAGTGGCGTAAACAAGCGCCAACACAAGACAAAGCAAACCTACATTTAATACTTTTTTCATTGTTATATCTTTTTATTTAATTATTTTCGTGTCACAAAAGTAAGATAAAAAAACGAATATACCTTTTTTATATAACTTTTTTTACCATTAAAAGTGATAAATAAGTATTTAGCCTCGCAAATTAAATCAAATTTTCCGTTCGAGCCAACTTTTGAGCAGGAAAAAACAATAGAAAAGCTGTCTGATTTCATTCTTTCGGACAGCGACCGCAAGGTTTTCCTGCTTTGCGGATATGCCGGCACCGGAAAGACATCACTCATATCGGCTCTTGTACGCACTATGGAACAGCTTGAAAGAAAGACGGTGCTGCTTGCCCCTACAGGCAGGGCTGCAAAGGTCTTTTCATCCTATTCGGGAAAGAGTGCACAGACCATACACAAATGTATATACCGCCAACGCAGCATAGATGGCGGTATGCTCTTTACGCTATCCGAGAACAGGCACAGGAACACCCTTTTCATTGTCGACGAGGCATCGATGATACCAAACGACAGCGGCTCTGTACCCGGTTCAGGGTCACTGCTCGACAACCTTGTGGAGTTTGTCTATTCGGGGCAGGGATGTTCTATGCTGTTGCTTGGCGACACTGCCCAGCTACCGCCCGTTGGCGAAGCCGACTCACCGGCGTTAAGCGAGAGCTATCTACGTTCTATGTTTCTTGAGGTGACGGCAGCCGGCTTGAGACAGGTGATGCGACAGGCCGACAGCTCTGGTATCCTCTACAACGCTACGATGTTGAGGAACCGCATAGATGATGAGGATGCATTTACGTTGCCTGATATAAGATTGAAAGGTTTCGACGACATCTGCTGCGTGCAGGGCGACGAGCTTATCGAGGCTATTGAAAGCTGTTATGACAAAGCCGGCATCGAAGAGACCATAATACTCTGCCGTTCGAACAAACGGGCAAACGTATACAACGAAGGCATACGCCGCCGCATACTCTACCGCGAGGAGGAATTGAGCAGGGGGGATATGCTGATGATTGTCAAGAACAACTACTTTTGGCGCGACGAACTTGGAAAAGAGGATAAATCGTTGCTTGAGAAGCTCGACTTCATAGCCAACGGCGATATGGCAGAGATTGTCCGGGTGAACGGGACAGAGGAGATGTATGGGTTCCGCTTTGCCGATGTCACCTTGTCGCTCATAGACTATGAGGAGTGCGAGATTGATGTTAAGATTCTGCTCGACACGCTCACCAGCGAATCGCCATCACTAACACGCGAGGAAAGCGAACGTCTTTTCAATGCCGTATGGGAAGACTACCCCGAGATACGCTCAAAGCGGAAGCGACTTGAAGAGGTCAAGAGAAGTCCATACTACAATGCCCTGCAGGTAAAATATGGTTATGCTGTGACCTGCCACAAGGCACAGGGCGGCGAATGGAAAAGAGTGTTCATAGACCAGGGGTACATTACCGAGGATATGGTATCGCCCGAATATTACAGGTGGCTCTATACTGCCGTCACAAGGGCAAGTGAAAAGCTGCACCTTGTCAACTGGAAGATACAAGAGGGTGACTAAAAAGTAAATATCTGTATTACGTTTGCCTTCAAATCCTCATTCACGCCAAGTAAATTAACCCACTAAGTGGCTTTTCCTCCTCGTAGCTCGGCATAGAATACAAGCATTCTCTGCTCTCGCATTACAGCGTCGGTTGCGGTTTTGAAGCCTGCACAAGCCTTGAACCTTGCATTTTATTCACCAACGACAACAAGAGGATGACTCAAGTCATCCTCTTGTATGGTTTATTATTTGAAATTATAGACTTCTATTGCAACGCTCTCACCGGTAGTGTTACCCTTATAATGATATATCAGCTTGCCATTTATAACCTCCAGCAAGGAGATGTATTTTTTCAAGTCATCCCTGGCATTAAACATCGACCTTGCATTTTTTATGAGCTCGTCGGCATTCTGTTCAATCCTATCCATTGTAATTTGACTTTCGTCAATAGTATAATAGTAGTGTATCTCATCATTAACGAATTTTACTTGGTCGCATACCGTCACAAAGTCAATCTGCTTACCGGCCAAGATATTGTTTGTAGCTACAGCGTCCTGCTTCAAGAATTCACGTGCCTCTTTCTTTTCGCTCTCACTTGCAACCTTTTTATTATCTCCACCGCAAAATTCACGTGCCTCTTTCTTTTCGCTCTCACTTGCAACCTTTTTATTATCTCCACCGCAAAATTCACGTACCTCTTTCTTTTCGCTCTCACTTGCGACCTTTTTATTATCTCCACCGCAAGACACCAACAGCAGAAAAGAAATTGCAAACAAAATAATCTTTTTCATCTTTCCTAAAAACTAATATTTATACTACAATGATATATCCGGAATTCATAATACAGCACAATTGGAGATTTTACCCAAAATATCTTTTATTGCCAATTGCACTACAAGAAAATTTGATTTCCTATTTCACCACGACTGCAACAGTATTACCAACTCTGTAGCCAGACTTGTACAAATCACTTTATCAGTTCAAAAACCTTGTCTATCGCAGCCTTTATTCCAGCCGGGTTCTTGCCGCCGGCCTGAGCAAAGTGAGCCTGGCCACCGCCGCCACCCTGCATCTCGCGGGCAGCCTGGCCGACTATCTTGCCGGCATTAAGTCCCTTCTCAACAAGGTCGGCACTGAGTGAGATTGTAAGCTGGGGCCTTTCGTTCTGTATGCTGCCGATTACAACAAGCAGGTTCTCGGGCTGTTCCTGACGGAGCATAAACACGATATCCTTGACTGTAGCAGCAGGCAATGGAAGCACTGCGCTTATGTAACGTATGCCACCGGCCTCTTTAATTTCATTGAGGAGAGTGGCTTTTACCATAGCCGCCTTCTCCTTTGCATAGACCTCTATCTCCTTCTTGAGTTCGGCATTCTCGGCTATTGACTTGGCTATTGTAGCCTTGAGGTTCGGCACGTTGTTGAAGAGTGCGTGTATCTCCTTCATCAGGTTCTGCAACTTGTAGTAGTGGTTCTCGAGTGCACCGCCTGTTATAGCCTCGATGCGTCGCACACCGGCTGCTACAGAACTCTCGCTTATAATCTTGACCATACCTATGCAACCGGTTGCCTGAACGTGCGTACCGCCGCAGAACTCTATCGACGAGCCGAACTGTACCACGCGTACGTGGTCGCCATACTTTTCGCCGAACAGGGCTATGGCACCCAGTTTCTTGGCCTCATCGATGGGGATATTGCGGTAATCGGTCAAAGGGATATTCTCTCGTATACGAGCATTTACCAGACGCTCTACCTGCTCTATCTCCTCGTCGGTCACCTTCTGGAAGTGCGAGAAGTCGAAACGGATACCCTCGGGAGTCACAAGCGAACCCTTCTGCTCCACGTGCGTACCGAGCACCTGACGCAAGGCCTGGTCGAGGAGGTGCGTACAGGAGTGGTTTGCTGCGCACGCAGCACGCTTGGCCTTGTCGACCTCGGCAACGAACTGCGCCGAAGGGTTGGCTGGCAACTGCGTTGTAATATGTATCGGCAGGGTATTCTCTTTCTTTGTATCTGAATCATCATAATCAGTTGAATCTTTTTCTCTACTATCCATTCAAATCCCTTATCCACTTTCAATTAACAAAATACTGTATTCCACTCATCATCAAGTCTCTCATAAAACACTTCGCTAATATCATCTCTTATAAAAACAGATAACATTTCACCAAATCCATCTATCAGTTTATCTGATGCGTAAAGTTCAGAAAGCGGATACCAAAAGATATCACCTTCACTTGATGGCTTTAACTCTCCTGAAAATTGATTCGCCACATAAAGAAATACTATATATCTTTTTCCATCTTTTGCTCTATGAAATTCTTTTATTCCGCACAATCGCGGATTTTCTATATCTAACCCCGTTTCTTCTTTTATTTCTCGAACAACAGAAGTTGTTACATATTCCCCTTTTTCTACATGTCCGCCAGGAAAATTCCAACCGTGCCATGTGGGATGATTTTTCTTATCTTGCACGAGCACGTTTCCTTTTCCATCACAAATCATGCACATATTTGTAAGTTCAACTTCTTCCAATCTTGACATAATAATCTCCAAAACTAAAATTTATCCTTTATCTCTTCTTGCGGTATTTAGGTTCAATACCTA
>CALBKR010000063.1 GCA_937896105.1 uncultured Bacteroidales bacterium | reverse complement strand
GTGCATACTCTTCGGGGTGTTCGTACTTGAAGCTGAGGTTTTCGAGTTCGGTCTTTATGCGGCTCAGGCCAAGACGGTAGGCGATGGGGGCATATATGTATAATGTCTCACCGGCAATCTTGTATTGCTTGTTCACCTGCATATATTTGAGTGTGCGCATATTGTGCAGGCGGTCGGCTATCTTGATGAGTATCACGCGAATATCCTCGCTCATCGTGAGGAGCAGTTTCTTGAAATTCTCGGCTTGCTGCGAGGCGTGTGTGCCGAACACTCCACCCGAAATCTTTGTCAGTCCGTCGACAATGTCGGCTATCTTGTCGCCGAAGAGGTTACGTATGTCTTCAACGGTGTAGTCGGTGTCTTCGACGACATCGTGCAGCAGTGCCGAGCAGATGGATGTGGAGCCGAGCCCTATCTCCTTGCATACGATGCGTGCAACGGCGAGAGGGTGCATGATGTATGGTTCACCGCTGTGGCGCCTTACTCCTTTGTGTGCCTGGCGTGCAAAGTTGAACGCCTTGGTTATGAGTTCGACCTTCTTGCGGTGCTGTGATGCCAGATAAATGTCCAGCAACTCCTGAAAGGCTGCGTTTATGGCGGCCTCTTCATCTACGATGTTTCTCCTCTCTTCGTAATTGTCCATCACGTCACTTGTATATCTTGAGGTATTTGCCTGCGCGTATGTTAGAGTTGCGCAGGTTGTTCCATTTCATAAGTTGCTTGACCGAGACCTTGTATTTCAGCGCAATGCCGCCAAGTGTCTCGCCGTTCTTTATCTTGTGCCTGATGAGGTTCCCGGCACCATTGTTCTCCTTTGCCTCCTTGAGCATCTTGGCGATGTCCACAGGCGGGAAATATTTGTCGGCGTTATGTTTGTATATGGTATCCTCGTTCTCGACGAATTTTGTTATCATCTTGTTGGTGAGGCGAAGCACGTATGTCTCGTTTTCGCCCGGGATGATATCCTTGAGATATTGTGGGTTCAGGGCTCTTATCTCGTCGATATCGGTGCCGCAGACCTCTACAATCTGTTTGAAATGCAGGTTCCTGTTTACGTGTACCGTATCGGTGGTGATGGGTATGCTCGGCTCCATCGGGCTGATGCCGTGGTCCTCGTAGAATGTCATAATGTAGCTTGCGGCGATGAAGCCGGGCAGGTATCCGCGTGTCTCGCGTGGCAACCAGGGATAGATTTTCCAGAAATCGGTCTTGCCGCCCGAGCGTATGATGGCCTTCTTTACATTGCCGGGGCCGCAGTTGTAGGCGGCAATGGCAAGCTCCCAGCTCTGGAACATATCGTAAAGGTCTTTGAGGTACAATAACGCTGCTGTTGTCGATTTGGCAGGGTCGAGACGCTCGTCGATGTAGTTGTTCGTCTTCAGCCCGTAGAGCTTTCCTGTCGAGAAGATGAACTGCCACAGACCTTTTGCGCCCATCCTCGATGCAGCCTTGGGGTTGAGTGCCGATTCAATGATAGGCAGGTACTTCAACTCGTTGGGAACACCGAGACGGTTTATCTCCTCTTCGATGAGCGGAAAGTAGAACTCTGAGATGCCAAGCATATATGATACCTGTGAGCGCCCTTTCTTTGTGTACCGGTCTATGCAGGCACGCACCATATTGTTGTATGGCATCCTGACAATTGTGGGCAGGCTTGCCAAGCGCTTGGCATACATAGTGTCTGTTATGTTCTTTATCTCTTTAGGCGCATTGTTGTCGAGCTTTTTTTGCAGGTTGCGGGCTTGCCAGCTGTTGAGCAGGCTGTCGATGTCGGCGTTCATGCTCTCGGGAATCTCGAAAGCATAGTTGTAGTTTATGGTTGTGTCGATATCGACCTCGTACCTCATATCCGTAGCAATGGTACTTGGTTCTGTATATCGTATCCATATTGTGTCAATCATTGCCTCGTCGTTGCTTTTCCCGGATGGCTTTGAAATACTCTGGAAAAGGCTGCACGAGTGCAGCATGGCCAGTGTGGCGATGGTGAATATTGTTGCAGTTATCTTTTGCATCGTTTGTCAGAATGTTATGTTCAGGTTCAGTCCGTAATAGTCGTTGTTGTCCAGTCGCCGGTCGTTTATTATCTGCGGTTCAATACTCAGGTGTATATCCTCGCTGATGTCGAAATTGGAGAGCTGCGCATCCACGTATGCATCGATTACCGAGACGGCATATACACCGATGAAAGCAAAGATACTCAGGTCGCGCCAGCGGCGGTAACGGTCTTTTCTCTTCTTGAAAACCTCCTTCAAGTACTCCTTGTTGCCTTCGTAATCATATCCCGGCCTGAAGAAATCCTTGTAGGAGTCGGTGTTCGGGTCGCTGTCCATTATGTCCAGGTATGCCTGCCGGTAGTCCTTGTACATTTGGCCGTTCCAATTGTATGCATACAGGCAGCCGACAAATCCGCCATATACAATTGGCAGTTTCCAGAACTTGCGGTTATATATCTGTCCGCCTCCGGGAATAACCAATGCGAGCCAGGTGGCTTTCATAGGGTCGGGCTTCCTTAGCTTCAGGCCGCCCTGTGCAGGGTTGTTGCCGGCTGTTACAAGGCTGTCAGGTCTTGCTCCTGTCATTGAGCCGGTTATTTCCCTGTATGTGCTGTCCAGAGCGAGGGTGTCAATGGCGAATGCCACATTCTCCTTTATCACAAGCGTGTCCTTGAGGGTGCTGCCTGTCTTCAGGAGCTTGGCGGGCTGTTCATTGCTCTGCGCAAGGGCGCCTGTCGCAAAGAACAGTATTGCGGCAAATGCCAACAGTTTGTATGTAAACCAATTGTTCCTCACCTCCGATAATTATTTGTTCAGCCTGTCGAAAATTGATATTATACGTTCGAGTTCCTTTTCGTTCTTGAACTTTATGCTTATCTTGCCGCTTCCTTTTGCCGAGCAGGTCATCTGCACCGGTGTCTGGAAAAAGTTGGTAAGTTGTTTCTTGAGCTGGTGGTACACGGCATCCTGCTTTTTGTCAGCAACCTTTTTCTGTGCAGTCACTTGGGGTTGCTCTCCCTCCTTTATGTGTCGCACCATCTCCTCGACTTCGCGTACCGAGTAGTTGTTCTTCTCAATCTCGTGGAACAGCCTTATCTGTTCGCTGTGCGAATCGAGTGACAGCAGTGCCTTTGCGTGCCCCATATCAATACTCTTCTCCTTGAGCGCCACCTGTATTACTGCAGGCAACTTCAAAAGGCGAAGCGAATTGGCGATGGTGGCACGTCCCTTGCCTACACGCTTGCTGAGCTGCTCCTGTGAGAGGTTGTGCTGCTCGATGAGCTGCTGGTAAGCCAATGCTATCTCAAGGGGGTTCAGGTCTTCGCGCTGGATGTTCTCGATAAGCGCCATCTCCATCGTGTCCTCGTCGTCAGCCTTCAATATATATGCAGGTATGGTGCTCTTGCCTGCAAGCTGTGATGCGCGGAAACGTCTCTCGCCGGCTATTATCTGGTAGGTCTCGTCCTCCATCTTACGCAGTGTGATGGGTTGTATCACCCCAAGCTCCTTTATCGAGTCGGCAAGTTCCTGCAACGCCTCTTCGTTGAAGTCGCGTCGTGGCTGGTTCGGGTTTGCGAATATCTTGCCAATCTCTATCTCTCCGATTGACGATGACCCGGCTGTGCGTACAGCTTCGGTCGAAATAAGCGCGTCAAGTCCGCGTCCGAGTGTGAATTTCTGTTTTGCCATTTCAGTTGTTTCTGTTTATGATTTCCTCGGCCAGTGCCAGGTAGTTCTTTGCTCCGGTAGATTCAGCATCGTACATCAATGCGGGGATGCCCATACTCGGAGCCTCGCCAAGGCGGATATTACGCTGTATCACTGTGTTGAATACCAACTCCCTGAAGTGCTTCTTTACCTCGTTGTAGACCTGGTTGCTCAATCGCAGGCGCGAGTTGAACATGGTAAGCAGGAATCCCTCGATGTCAAGTGTGGGGTTCAGGTTCGATTTTATTATCTTGATTGTGTTGAGCAGCTTGCTGATACCCTCGAGCGCAAAGTATTCGCATTGTACAGGTATGATTACCGAATCGGCGGCTGTGAGTGAGTTTACCGTGATGAGGCCAAGCGATGGTGAGCAGTCGATGAGGATGTAGTCGTATCTCTCCTTTATCGGTGCGAGAGCCTCGCGCATTATCTTCTCTCTGTTCGGCAGGTCGAGCATCTCTATCTCGGCACCCACAAGGTCGATGTGGGATGGTATGATGTCGAGTCCCTTTACGCTTGTTGGCTTTATGCTCTCCTCTGCAATAGCCTTGTTTATAAGGCATTCGTAGATGGAGCTTTCAATCTCTCTTATGTCTATGCCGAGTCCCGATGAGGCATTTGCCTGCGGGTCGGCGTCGATTACCAGTACTTTTTTCTCAAAGGCAGCAAGCGATGCCGCAAGGTTTATTGCTGTAGTGGTCTTGCCTACACCGCCTTTCTGGTTTGCCAGTGCTATTATTTTACTCATTTTGTCTTAATTGTTAATGAAAACACTCGGGATAGCACATCTTTTTTTAAAAAAAGACATTACCCCAAATATAATATCGACAAAGGTAGTAAAAAAAGTTCGTTGGCTATTAAAAATATGTCGATACTTATCAACAGCTTCTACGTTTTTATGCTTGTGCAGAGTTTGCCGACAAACGTTTATTGGTGTTTCTTACTTTATCAGGAATTTGTAGCTGCAGGCTGTGTTGTGCCCTATGGCTGACACTATGTATAGCCTATGTCGTGGCAAGCCTGCCAATGAAACCCTGTTGCCGTTGCTCTTGCGTAGCAGCTTGCCCTCGAGGGTGTATATAGCTATTGATGTAAAGTCGTTTCCTGTGGTGATGTAGCCGTTTGAAACCTCAAAGACTTCTTTGTCGGCGGCAATGTCGTCGATTGACGTGTCGCTCCCTTTCCTTATGAGCTTTACGGTGTAGCTTTCACTGTGTGCAATGTTCTTTGCTTCGAGCCGCTCGCCCGATACAACGATATATTGTGCACCGTTCTTGGTTGCCGATTGTGTCCACATTACCGACCACAGATTGTCCATTGTTGTCAAAAGGTATGTGTTCCAGTCTCCATAGTACTGGTTGGTTCCGAAAACTCCATACTCGTTAAGGTATCTGCCATCTGCCTTGCTGGTTATCTTGTAGCAGTTCTTGTAGCCGGTGTCGACTGTTATCGTCCACTCTTGTGCTTCGCCCGGCTCCTCTATCTCCTTGAATGTGGGTGTTCCGCCGCTTCCATTTACATTGTTGTTGGTGAGGTAGCGGTTGCCATCCATTATATAATAAGCCTCGCTCGGGTCGATGAGCGGTTCATTCACTTCTCCGCCCAATGGCACGATATCGAATATGTACTTGTCGGGCAGGGCTTCACTCGAAGTACTCTGCTGCACGCGTGTACCGCTCACTGTCCAGAATTTTGTACCGGCGCTGCCACTGTTCTGTATAGCATATTTGCCGTTGGCAAGCAGGGTTATCTCATATGTGTGCCAGACAGGTTCGTATGGGTTGGTCTCGTCACTTACCGTGAAAGTCCCCTTTTCGTTCAGGTAGCGTCCATCTTCAAGATTGATAATTTTGTAACGGTTGGTTGCGGGGTCGATGGTAATCTTCCACTCCTGGCGCTGTGGGCGTATTGTGTCGAGTGCGGCACG
>CALBKR010000062.1 GCA_937896105.1 uncultured Bacteroidales bacterium | reverse complement strand
TGACTGCTTGTCACCGTGAACGGGGATACAAGTGGGGTGAATCTGTGCATAGCAGGGGTTTGCAAAGTATGCACCCTTGCGGTAGCACTGCAATGCAGCAGAACCGTTGCTGCCCATAGCATTTGTAGAGAGGAAGTAAGCGTTACCGTAACCACCGGTACCGATAACCACTGCGTGGGCTGCAAAGCGCTCTATTTTACCTGTTACAAGGTTACGTGCGATGATACCGCGTGCACGGCCATCGATAATCACGAGGTCAAGCATCTCGTAGCGTGTGTAAACCTTTACAGTACCCTGGTTAACCTGGTAGTTGAGAGCCGAATAGGCACCGAGCAACAGCTGCTGGCCGGTCTGGCCACGGGCATAGAATGTACGTGATACCTGAGCACCGCCGAATGAACGGTTGGCGAGCAGGCCACCGTACTCACGTGCGAAAGGAACACACTGTGCCACACACTGGTCGATAATAGCGCCCGAAACCTCGGCCAAACGGTAAACGTTTGCCTCGCGTGCACGATAGTCACCACCCTTGATTGTATCGTAGAAGAGACGGTAAACCGAGTCACCGTCGTTCTGATAGTTCTTTGCAGCGTTGATACCACCCTGTGCAGCAATTGAGTGAGCACGGCGTGGAGAGTCCTGGATACAGAAGTTAAGCACGTTGAAACCCATTGCACCGAGTGATGCAGCAGCCGATGCACCGGCAAGACCGGTACCCACTACGATGATATCGAGCTTACGCTTGTTGGCTGGGTTCACCAGTTTCTGATGCGCCTTATAGTTGGTCCATTTTTCAGCCAATGGGCCTTCGGGAATTTTTGAATCTATTGTAGCCATATTAAATAGGTATTTATCGGATTAAAGTGTAGATAGAATATATTCAAGAACGAAGTTGGAATCCATCATGCTTCTTACAAGGAAGTACACAGGAACAGCCAAAAAGCCTATTACAATAATGGTTGTGTACACCTTGCTGATGCACTCAAGACGCTTGATCCACTTTGTTCCGTTCCAGCCGATGGTGTGCATTGCACTCCAGAAACCGTGTGTGAGGTGGAACCATATAGCAACCAGCCAAACGACATAGATAGCCACAATAAGAGGGTTAGAGAAATTGATGGCGATAAGCGCAGCGCCATTGGTAGGAGCGATTGCGATGCCCTCGTATACAAGAGCCTCGTGACCACCGACGATTTCAGTGAGCTGCATCTTTGACCAGAAGTGTACCAGGTGAACAAGCAAGCCACCCAATACAATTAAACCAAGCACCAGCATGTTTTGTGAAGCCCATTCAACACTCTTTGGCTTGTCAGTTACAGCATAGCGCTGGTTACCGCGAGCCCTGCGGTTCTGAATTTGCAGGATAAAGGCATACACAATGTGAATAACCATAAGAGCAGCCAAGCCGACAGTAGCCACAAGAGCATACCAGTTAGCTCCCAGGAATTCACAAATTTCGTTGTACCCGGTACCCGGGAAGAGCGCAACAGCGTTCATTGCCATGTGAAATGTCAGGAAGAGTATAAGACCCAGTCCGGAAATACTCATCACCAACTTTCTTCCGATTGATGAATTAATTAACCACATAATGAATTGATATTAAATTATATAATAAATAAATAGTCGCTAAAAACTATAAAATACCATTTTACAAAAGACAAAAATAAACTTTTTTTTATAAAAAAAGCCAAAAGGGCGTTTTTTTTGTTGGATACAGCATATAATCGGGCAAATGGCAGCATCTGCACAGCAACACAAACAACAACCCACAAAGAATTAAACACAAAAACAGCACTATTTTCCGAACATAATTTGTGTTGACGCCCACTTTTACTACATTTGCAAGAAATAACAACAGAACACTATAAACAAGAAGACAAAATAGAATGGCAACAATTAAAGAAAAAATCGGTTACGGTTTCGGCGATATGGCATCGTCGATGTTCTGGAAGGTATTCAGCGCATACCTGCCAATATTCTACGCAAGTGTATTCGGACTTGACCTTGTTTTGGTCGGAACATTAGCTCTTGTAGCAAGGCTATGGGATGCCGTTTCGGATCCAATGATGGGCATCATAGCAGACCGCACCAGTACCAAATGGGGTAAATACCGTCCCTATCTGCTGTGGATAGCCGCCCCCTTTGCCATTGCAGGCATATTGCTGTTCACTACACCTGACTTTGGAGAGACAGGCAAGAACGTATGGGCTTTTGTTACATACATACTAATGATGACAGTATACACAGCCATCAATGTTCCATACGGTTCAATGCTTGGAGTAATGACTGACGATACAGATGAAAAGACCGTTTTTTCATCCTACCGAATGTTCTTTGCCTACGCCGGCTCGTTCATCGTTCTGCTGTTGTGGGAGCCTCTTTGCAATGCTTTTGCCGGAACGAGCGGCAAGGTCACAAACGACCCCGACGCCTGGCAAAAGGCGATGATGGTGGTAGGAGTGGTCTGCTGCCTGCTCTTCTTACTCACCTTCAAGATGACGCGTGAGAGAATAAAGCCCGCCATTCAGAAGACAAGCATCAAAAAGGATTTCAAGGCACTATTGCATAACAAGCCCTGGTGGATTTTGCTTGGCGGTGTGATTTTCTATAATTTCCTCGTTGCCATCAGGTATGCTGTATTCCCATTCTATTTTGCTGCGGAAATTGCAGAAGAGGCCAAGCTAAACCTGCTAGGATTTGAATTCCTGTTCTACACCGGACTGTTCTTTACCATAGGAGAGATTGCTAATATGATAGGTGTAGCCATTGCCACACCACTTACATTCAAGTTCGGAAAGAAGAATACATTCTTCTATTCATTGTTGGCGATTATAGCTATATGCATAGCTTTCTATTATGTACCAACAGACAACAATAGTGGTTTGTGGGTATTCTTGATATTGCAAATTGTATTCGGCATATTCACAGGTATCGCCTCACCGCTGATGTGGACAATGTATGCAGATGTTGCCGATTATGCCGAACATAAATTCTATACTGCCTCTACTGGTCTCATTTTCTCATCATCATCAATGGCTCAGAAATTCGGTGCAGCGTTCGGCACAGCGGCAGTAATGTGGTTGCTTGCAGCATTCGGTTTCAATACATTTGCTACCGATGGCACACAAGTTGCCAACGAAAACAAATCAATAGAGGTTGTTTTTAAAGACAATATTGCTTTCAATACCGAAAATAATGCAATGAAAGACACTCTCGTGATAACAAGAGACAGCAGTTACACCACCTACGCCATAGCAAAAGCTGATGCACAGAAACTGAAAATGGATTTCACCGACAAATTGCCTAAAGGAGACTATACTATTAATATACCCGAGGGAATTATAACCAGAAGCAAGGACAAAGCTAATTTCACGGGAGAGGTTACATTCACTTCAAATGAAAAGGGAGAGATTGTAGAGCACGCTGCAAAAACAACAACCAAACAGTCTCCAAATGCTATTAAAGGACTACGCTACCTCATAAGCTGGATTCCGGCCGGAATAGCCGCTCTGTCGGCGATATTCATCTTCTTCTACCCGCTCACCACAAAGCGCATGAGGCAGATAAACCAAGAGTTGAAACAGAGAAGAGAAGCATAACAGCATAACACATAAATCTACAAGCCAGGAGCGCGCTCCTGGCTTGTAGATTTTTTATACTTTATACCGGAATAATCCACACTGTCAAGATTGAAGTGCAACAAAAAAAACGCGGATTTGTACGCCTATTCCGCGAAGTTGTATTATTTTTGTTGTTTGTTAATGGAATGCCGCAACGGCACAAAGAGGTTCAACAGTGATATTCGAATATGACATATTGGTTATTGGAGCCGGCCACGCAGGGTGCGAGGCTGCGGCTGCGGCTGCCAATTTGGGTAAGCGCACCTGCCTGATGACCATTGATATGAACAAGATTGCACAGATGAGCTGCAACCCCGCCATTGGTGGCATTGCCAAAGGACAGATAGTGCGTGAGATTGACGCGCTTGGTGGATACACAGGTATCGTTGCCGACAAGGCATCCATACAGTTCCGTATGCTGAACCGCTCAAAGGGACCGGCGATGTGGAGTCCACGCGCACAATGCGACAGGATGAAATTCAGCCAATATTGGCGAGAAATCCTTGAGAACATTCCCACGCTCGATATGTGGCAGGATATTGCAACCGAGCTTCTTGTTGAGGATGGCAAGGCCGTTGGAGTAAGAACACAGATGGGTGCCACATTCAAGGCCGGGTGCATTATAGTGACAGCCGGCACATTCCTCAACGGACTGATGCACATCGGCAAGGTACAGATTGAGGGTGGCCGTGTTGCAGAGCCTGCAGCCAAGGGGCTGACCGAGAG
>CALBKR010000061.1 GCA_937896105.1 uncultured Bacteroidales bacterium | reverse complement strand
AACTACTCTTGGAAGGACGGTGCCGACCACTATGCTATATTCAATTTCGCCCCTAACAAGACAAAATATGAAGTAAACGCATCGGTTTCGCCCGAAAATGCAGGAACGGTATCAATCAACGGCAGCGCGGCAGCAAGCAGTGCCACAGGGGAATACTTCGAAGGTGCGACAGTAACACTCGCAGCCACTGAAAACACCGGTTATACATTCCAAAACTGGACAAAAGGAGGCGAAGTCGTAAGCACAGCTAAATCGTTCGCTATTAATGTAACCGAAGCAGCCGACTATGTTGCACATTTCCTTGAAATCTCCACTACCGAGGAGGTGAGCATAAACATCACAAGCAACGCCGGCGGTACTGTCAAAATCAACGGCACGGCCACCAACAGTACATCTGTAGCAAAGAACAGCAGCGTAACGGTAACTGCACTCCCCGAGGACGGTTATATATTCAGCAACTGGACAGATGGTACTGAAGAAATCACTACAGCAGAATACACATTTGTAGCAACAGGCAACAAAGAATTGACCGCAACATTTGCCGTAGCACCCTACTACACCATAACAGCCGAAGCGACTGCCGGTGGAACAGCAACCGTAAACGGCAGTTCTACATACAGCGGACAGCAGAACACCACAGCCACTTTGCAAGCAACTCCAAACGATGGATATTATTTCACCGGTTGGACTGTAAACGGCTCCGAAGTGAGCACAAATAATCCTCTTGAAATATCAATCCAGAGCGACAAGACATACACCGCAAACTTTGCAAATACCGAGGTGACAATAACACTACAGCAACCAGGTGCCGGTTACACAATGATAGACGGAGCCACAGCTACATCAAAAACGGTAAATGCAGGTACAACGATATCTATTCAGTATGTAAACACTAGTGACACGAAAAAATTCTCATACTGGGCTTTAGCAAACAACTACAGCAAAATTATTTCTAACGACAACCCATATACTTTCGTTGCAAAAGAGAGTATTACCTTGTATGCATACAAAGACCTGAACGAAACCGACCTCAACGTTGCAGTTTCTGCAACAGCGACTGCCGGCGGTAGCGCAACCGTCACTATCGACGGCAATGCAGTAACCCAAGCTCCATTGGGCGAAGAGGTAACACTTACTGCCACACCAACAGCAGGTTATCGTTTTGTTAAATGGACTACCGGTTCAGGAACTGAAGAACAAGTGATAAGCACCGAGGCCACTTGCACAGCCATTGTACAGGCTGCAACAACCTACACTGCAAACTTCGAGGTTATTGAAGGCGGTGCAACCCCACCCTCAACACAATACACCATCAATGTTACAGCAGGCGAAGGTGGAACAGCAACAGTAAATGGTAATTCATCGGCTACTGTAACCGAAGGTGCAACCGTTACACTCACAGCAACACCTAACAGTGGCTACGAGTTCGTAAACTGGACATTGGACGGAAATGTGGTAAGTACCGATGCAACCTGCAATGTAACAGTATCACAGGCTGCAAACTATGTTGCAAACTTTGAGGAGGAGGCAGCTGAGTCTGAACCGGAATACACACAGAGTGACATCAGGCTTACATCTGCTCAATTGATGTCCGTTACAAAGCCCACCCACATTGCAGTCAAGAACTTGTCAGAAACAAACAATTACTATTTCGCAGGTACAACAAACGTAGAGAACTTTGGTAATGAAGCAGTTTTTGTCTGGACGCCAAAGAACGAAGGCGTTGCCGGTGAATACTATTTGAAGACCCTTGACGGTAAATATTTGGGAGCAGCCGGGGACAATACTGCAATCTCTTATACAGAAAATGTAAACGAAGCAGCAGTGTTCACCACTCTGAAACCGGTTGCCGGCAGCACAGGCACAAGCGAACTGGTTAAAGATAGCAACACCGGCACTTATGTCGATAACGATGATTTGCTGGTACGCTTTATGACAAAATATTCTGGCGGAACCGGAGATGTTACAACATGGATTAATGTAACCAATACTACAAGCCCCAACCACCCCAAATACTACAACGGAGGTTATGGTATGTACACCGCCCACTTTGTCTATGCAGTGTCGGTCGATGGTGTTGCCCCCGAACTTCCCGATGTGCTATTCCCCGATGGAGCATACAAGATTTACTGGCAGGCCGACAACCGCGGTTACCTTGCATACCACGCGACAGATTATCCAAACGAAGCAAAATTGGCAGGAGTGACATATAGCGGTTGCCAAAATATTCATTATGCAGTAGACCAAGTTGACCTTGTGTGGTATCTCATCACTGCCGACGATGGCAAACGCTACCTATTCCAGGCTGCAACAGGCAAGTTCCTTGGTGTCGACACCTCTATTCAGGCTAATGGTACAGGCAATAAACTGAGCACCACAGAGGCTTGGCCCATCGCAATTGAAGAAAACACCAGACATACGGGCCACTACATCATCACTACTGAGATAAACAGTACAAACAGTCTCCTTTGCAGTGGTTGTGGTACACCCAAGGAAGAACACCCTGTCCGTTGGTTGGCTGTAAATGACAACAACCAGACAGATGGTGGTGCACCGCTTCAGCTAATCCCTGTAAACGATGTTACTGTTGCCGATAATGTAATGAATGCTGTGCTCGCTGTAATAAACGGCACCGACGAGCCCGAACAGCAAACTTTGAATGTTACATACTCAGGTGCTACTTGGAATAATGAGGCAAGCAGTTGGTGGGTTTCTGTTGTAACAAACACCACTCCGGCCGTTACTGTAAAAACCACTGATGGCACACCAAAGATTGGTTACAGCACCTTCAACGATGTAAGACACCCTTACTTGCTCGATGGCAACAGTTTCACAATCTCAGTTCCTGCAAATTGCAAGATTACTGGTTACAGTCTGGGTTACAAAGCACACAATTTGGTTTCAAAGAGCGTCACCTACACCAATGGCAAACAGAGCACAGGAACAATAACCATAGCTCAGAGTAATGAAGAAAACACCCTTACTGTTACAGGACTTGACAATAATGAGATTTCCATTAGCGTAGAGGACCAATCATCACAGGCCGGTTTTATTATCAAATCGCTTGAAATCACATACGTTGAGAACGAATTTGAGCCGGCAATGTTCAAGGCCGAGATTGAAGGTTGGAGAGACAACAACCCCAACACTCACCTTGGTACAATAACCATTGGTGGAACAGCTATGAAGCTCACTCCTGCTCACCAAACAGCAAGCGAGCTTACAATGCCTGTTGTTGAGGGTACAGCACTTGCATTCACACGCAAGTACCGTGGCTTTGAGTTCAACGGTTTCTACATTGGCTCAACCGAGCTTGGTACAAACCCAACACTTACCGCAGAGAATGTTGCTGCAATTGACGAGAACAATCCGCTCATTGCAAAGTTCACAGCAACCGACGATGTGACTCTGTTCTACGATGACGATGAATTCTCTTACCGCATCCCTGCTATTGCAAAGACCGGTAACGGTATGCTTGTTGCAGTAAGTGACTACCGTCATAACCTTGATGATATTGGCCGTGACAATCACGGAACAGGTACAAAGCGTGTTGACCTTGTAATGCGTACAAGTACCGACAACGGCGCTACTTGGAGCGAAACAAAGACCATTGCAGCCGGTGACAACAACATGGTAGGAAGTTACCAGCGTGCATACGGCGATGCAGCCATTGCAGCAGTTGGACAGAACATCGTTGTTATGGCAGCAGCCGGTGATGTGGTTTACACTGCTGGAACAACAAGCAGTCCTAACAAGATGGCACGTATATACAGTACCGACAATGGTGCTACTTGGACCATTGAGGAGATGACAACAAAGATGTACTCACAGAGTACCAGTCTCATTCCAAGCGGTGGTTCGGCATTCTTCGGTAGCGGTAAATTGGCTGTTGACCCCAACTTCAACGGCACAGGCAATGCGCGCATATATGGTGCTTTGCTTGTGAGAATTGGTACAGATGGCTACAACAACTTTGGTGTATTCAGTGATGACCTTGGTGCTACCTGGAAAATTCTTGGTGGTGACAACACAAACCCTGTAGCAAAAGGCGACGAACCAAAGGTTGAAATTTTGCCTAACGGACAGATTCTCCTGAGTGCACGCCGTGGTGGTGGCCGTGTGTTCCGCGTATTCACATACGGCGACGACAAAGCCAATGGCGCAGGCTCTTGGGGCGATGCAGCTGTCAACGGTTGCGACAACGGCGGCAGCAACGCCACGAACGGCGAAATCATCTGTTTGGATGCAAAACGCCTCAACGGCAAGCCTACAAAAATTCTGTTGCAGTCGCAGCCAAAGGGCGGTAGCGGACAGTATGACCGCAGGGATGTGACCATCTGGTACAAGG
>CALBKR010000060.1 GCA_937896105.1 uncultured Bacteroidales bacterium | reverse complement strand
GCATTTACTTCCGCTAACGCGATATGTCAGCAATGGGCAGTACGCCTTAGTACAGCCCATCGCCTCCAATCGCGCCGAGCGTTGTAACTACACCACTCTGACGACAAATGAGTGCGAAGATTGATAGGAGTGCAAATTCTTGAACGACAAATGAGTGCTCTGATTTAGCAAAGTGCAAATGTTGTGTGCCTCTATCCCTGTTTTTCTGATTTAGGGAGTCCTTTGTGGGTGCCGCTGCGGAGGAGTTTGCGGACATAGAGTTTGCCTCGACTGACTGCAAAAAGATAGTTGCCAGCAAAGGCTATTGTATCAACAGCTCCACCAGGTAGAGAGATAATTGTTCTTACACGACCATTCTGGTCGCACACCTGAATACCTACAGCCGATGCCACATAGAGATATCCCGACGCATCGTAGAGAATCTGCCCTGCATCGGCATAGAGGAAGTAGAACTGCTGACCGTGAGCCAGCTTACCATCAGGGGTAACAATGTAGTCCCAAACCCAATTACTACCCTCAACGCGCTTGGCTGTATGTGTACCTCCGGGGTAGAGTGCGGTATATGGGTCGGTTAATGAGATTTTACCCTTTGCCTTTGTACGAGTGCCATCTGTTGTGATAAACTCCTTGTTTCTTCCCGATTGCAGAACTACCTTCTCTTCTGAATATGGGTGTAGCAGTGCGCCAGAAGCGATATTGTCGGCAAACCGATGGCAATGCTTATGCTCTCAAAGAGTGCAACAGTCACAATCTGTCACTCGAAAACTGTTGATCTGCCTTCAATCACAAGGCAGGCTGATATTCTCGTTGCTGCTGTCGGTATTCCGAATTTTGTAACTGCAGATATGGTAGGCGAGGGTGCAATTGTTCTTGACGTCGGAATCAACAGACTTGAAAGCGGCAAGCTTTGCGGAGACGTTGATTTTGAAGCCGTCAAGGATAAGGCTTCAATGATAACTCCCGTGCCCGGCGGCGTTGGCCCGATGACGATTGCAATGCTTATGCAGAACACACTTACAGCCTGCAAAGAGCAGAATAACATATAATGTATATATAATAGGGTTGTGCAAAAATATTTTCAAAAAAGTCAAAAAAGTATTTGACAAGGCTTGAAGGTTATGCTATAATCCTATATGCCGCATATTCGGGGCGGGTGACTTATGCCCAAAAACAGGTTCTCTGTGCCTCAGGTAACCCACTTATAAGTGTTACAAGAATAGCGAGTCTATAAGAAAAGGATTGATATTCCGAATGTACGCAATTATCGAAACAGGCGGCAAGCAGTACAAGGTAGAAGCCGGCGACGTTATCTACATCGAAAAGCTTGGCGCAGAAGAAGCAAGCGAATACACCTTTGATAAGGTTATCGCAGTTGGAACCGATGACGGCATCAAGGTTGGTGCTCCCTATGTTGAAGGCGCAACCGTAGCTGCCAAGGTAGTTAAGAACGGCAAGGGCAAAAAGATCACAGTTATGACCTATAAGCCCAAGAAGAACTCCAAGCGCAAGATGGGTCACAGACAGCCTTACACAAAGGTTGAAATCTCTGCCATCAACGCATAATTTGAAACCCTATGATAAGGGTCAAATTTTCAATCGGTAACAACCGACTCCACGGCTTTGAAATCAGCGGACATTCAATGTATGCTCCCGAGGGTCAGGATATCGTTTGTGCATCGGTTTCGTCGGCTGCTTTAATGGCGGCAAACACCTTAACCGAAATTGTCGGCGCTCCCGCAAGGGCAGAGGCTGAAAGCGGTTCAATGGTTTTCCATCTGAACGAAACAAACGAAAAAACAGAAGCAATTCTGCGTGGCCTTGAGCTTCATTTAACCGAACTTTCAAAGCAATATCCACTCAACATTAAAGTAATTTACGGAGGTGTAAAGAATGCTTAAGATAAATGTACAGCTTTTCGCTCATAAAAAAGGTATGGGTTCAACCCGTAACGGCCGTGATTCAGAGTCAAAGAGACTTGGTGCAAAGAGAGCAGACG
>CALBKR010000059.1 GCA_937896105.1 uncultured Bacteroidales bacterium | reverse complement strand
TTCAGACTATATGGGAATGCTTGCAACAACAATAAATGGTTTAGCACTTCAAGATGCATTAGAAGCAAGAGGAATATTTACAAGATTGCAAACAGCAATAGAAATGAGACAAATTGCAGAACCATATATCAGAAATAAAGCAACAAGACATCTTGAAAAAGGCAGAGTAGTTATCTTTGCCTGCGGTACAGGGAACCCCTTCTTCTCTACCGATACTACCGCAGCATTGCGTGCGGCAGAGATTGATGCTCTGGTGGTTATTGGTGGCGACGGAACAATTACCGGCGCACGTGCTTTTGCCGAGGAGTTCGATGTGCCGATTGTCGGTCTGCCGGGTACAATCGACAACGATTTGTCGGGCACCGACTCTACCATCGGTTACGATACGGCACTCAACACGATAACCGACGCAGTCGATAAGTTGCGCGATAC
Organism: uncultured Bacteroidales bacterium; assembly: GCA_937896105.1. Next base: position 1,259 of record CALBKR010000059.1, on the reverse strand, counting down.
GGCAACCTCGCACGAGCGATTGTTCTTCGTTGAGGTTATGGGCCATACGGCTGGCTACCTTGCGCTTAACGGAGCGATTGCAACAGGTGCCGAGGCGTGTGTACTGCCCGAAATAGACCCCGAGTTCGAGCGCATCAACCAGTTCATCGCCAACGGTCTGCGCCGCACAAAGAGCAGCAGCATCGTACTGTTCGCCGAGGGGCGCGAAAAGGACTACAACATTATGGAGGTAGCCGAGGGTATGCGCCAGCGTTTCCCCGAGCTCGATGTACGCGTCTCTATCCTCGGATACCTGCAGCGTGGCGGCAGCCCTACAGCCAACGACCGCATCCTCGCAAGCCGTTTGGGAGTTGCAGCCATCGACGCACTGCTCGAGGGACAGCGTAATGTAATGATTGGCCTAAGGAACAACGAAATCGTGTACATACCGTTCACAAAAGCCATCAAGGACGACAAACCTATTGACAAGGAGACTGTACGCGCACAGGAGATTCTTGCATCCTGATGCACTGCCATATTATGCGAATGAAGGTGACCCAAAAAGTCACCTTCTTTTGCATAAGGTGTAAATAAAAAGCTTTTTATTCACCCCGACACAACCACATCCATTCTAATATCGTGTGGTTCCAACGGAAGCTCCGGCACCAACTGTTCCCTGTAGCAGACACCAATCTTCAGTGCCGTGAAATCGTTTTGCGACAGATACTTGTCGTAATACCCTTTTCCGCGCCCCATACGGCCGCCATTCAGGGTAAAAGCAACACCCGGCACAACAATGGCATCAATCTCACAAGCCCCGACAGGCAGACCGCCCTGCGGCTCGGCAATGCCATAGGCGCCCGATGCAAGCGTCCCCTTCTCATAGCTGTAGAAATTCATCACATCTCCCTCGACACGGGGCAACAGGACGGACATAGTAGCGGAAAGCTGCTCCACAAGAGGCCATATCTGCGGTTCATCGCCCAATGGTGCAAAGAGTGCGACAACCCTTGCGCCACAGACAGCAAGATGCTTCTTTAGCTCACAGCATATAGCCAGTGAGCGCTCCTGCGCCTCAACCTCACCGAGCTGTGCAATACGCGCTCTCACCGCACGGCGCAATACCTTTTTGTCACTTACGGGTTCCATTCTCGTCAAAGAATTGCAATACCTTGCCTGCAGCCGCAAAAGAGGTCGTCTGCCCCTGCAACAGCAGCTGCTCATAGCGTGAAAGCACATCCTCCATCCCCGGAGCATTATAGAAACGTGCGCGCAGCTGT
>CALBKR010000058.1 GCA_937896105.1 uncultured Bacteroidales bacterium | reverse complement strand
GGATACCGCGCTCATAGAAGTACTGTGCCGTGCCACCCATATTCCATCCGCGCAATGCACCCTCGGCGCGCAAGAAATCAACCTCGGCCAATTTCACGAAATAGAGAGGAGGCATCATACCACCCATAACATTATTATCGAATGTCGAGTAGCCCTGACGCTGATTCTGCTGATAAAGCTGACCGTTGCCAACCAACAGACCGGCACGAATACCAAAAATATCGGTACCGGCGGGAGTAACCTCGCCCGTCTTTTTGTTGGTTAAATCACCGCTGTTAGGCAAGAAAAGATACTTTGTATAAGGGTGGTCGAGGCTCTTGAGAATACTCACGAACGATGCACACAGACGAAGGTCGCCCCAGCTGTTGGCAATATCCATAAGAGGATGAGTAAAGCCGCTGAGCATAGGATACAGACCCTGCTGGTCGTCAACAGTCTCGACAACGCCGCCTGCAACAGCCTCCTCGGCCCAACGCTTTGCAGTCTCGGGCTCGACCTTTACTATGTGCATAGCCATACGCAGTTTCAGGGAGTTTGCCAGTCTGATATATGAGTCCATACTGCTGTAGTCCTCGGCGTGGTTGGTCTTGCAGTAAGAAATCATTATTGCCTGTATAAGCTCCTTGTACTCCTGCGGGCGGTTCTCGAAGTGTTTCAGACATTCGACTATTGTATCGATATTGTCTACAATGCCATAGTATATGGTCTTCACGTCATTGTATTCCGTAACCTCTTCAAGATTCTTCTTGTCCTCGAGATATGTGAAGGGACCGAAGAGGTCTGCCATCTCCTGTGCTGCAATGCTGTAGTAGAGAAGGAAAATAGCCTTTATCTCGGGAAGGTTGTCTATTGCCGGGTGGTTGAGAAGCGGCATCATCGCAAGTTTTGTTGTGGAATATACACCGCCTGCACCACCGTTGAACTTAGGTGCGATGTTGTATGTAGATGTCTGCACCTCCTCGGAGTATGGGAAGTCCCTGTGGGGAACGACGAAATATTGTGCATATCCGTCGGTGCCAAGGCAATACTGCATCTGGTATGCGTGGTCTTGCGATACATTACCGTCCTTGCTTCCACGCATAGAGTATATGCCACCAAGGGCTGTCTGCAGAAGCTGGTCGTTCAAGAGTGTCTCGTATGCAACAAGTGCGCTGTCGAACGGAATGTCTCTAAGATAAGGTATCGAGTCGACATTGCCGCTGTGTTGTGTGGTGCTTATCTGTACATTGTTTATTCCCATCTCGGTTCCTGGGTCATCAAAATCGAGACACGAATTCATTGTAAGCGAGGCGAACAATAGTGTGCCTGCCAGAAAAATATGTTTCCTTTTCATAATTCCTTGTTTTAATCTGTTTTTATATGCTGGTTGAGCAAAACCATTAGAGGTTCAACTTTATGTTAAGACCGAATGTCCTGCCCGAAGGATGGTTGAATACATCGATACCGCCGAGTCCGTTGCCGGTAGAGAGTGAGATATCCGGGTCAACAGGAGCGTCCTTGTAGATAAAGAACAGGTTGCGGCAAACGAAAGACAAACTCAAATCCTTGTAGCTGCCGAATAGGTTACGGAATGTGTAGCCGAGAGAGAGCTCACGCAAGCGGAAATTGGTCGC
>CALBKR010000057.1 GCA_937896105.1 uncultured Bacteroidales bacterium | reverse complement strand
CCTCTGTTTCGATTGTCAAATCGAAGTTGAATGTAGCATCAGTTTCAACAGTACCTGTAGGAACTGCAAAGTTTGTAGTTACACCATAAGGCAAAGCAACATTTACAGTAGGGAATGCTGCACCCTTTGCAAGTTCTACAGAATGTGTGTACTTAATCTCACCATTATACTTGAAGTTGTATGTTACAGTAAAGAACTCTTTCAACTCAACCTCCACGATGTACCAAGATGATGCAGAGTTTGCATTGTCTGTATTCCAAGAAACAAGGTTATCACTTTCACCGGTACCGCCACCATGGCCATTTGCGTGCATCTGCCAGTTGTTAAGGATGATACCATACTCAAAGCCCTTCTCATTCTCAGCCTCTGAGAAAATCTTAACACCCATTTCTGCGCCCTCAAATGAATCTGTCAGGCTCCAAACACCAGACTGACCTGCATTACCATGCAGATATTTGCCATTGGCTGCATTCTGCAATGCGATACCGTTACCGGTCTCAACAGCCTTCCAGTAGAAGTTCTTGTCATCGTTGTTCAAAGTTTTCCAACCGGGGTTGCCGTCTGTTCCGTGTACAGCCTTTGTCTCGGCAAAAGCAGCAAGTGAGCTGTGGAACTGGTAATATCTACCTGCTGTAGGAAGAATTACTGACACAGCATTGATTGCAGCCTGCAAAGTCTCAACATCAGTTGCTGTAATATTAGCATTCTCAATAGCCTTAGCAGTCTCGATAGCCGCTGCCAAAGTAGCCAAAGTCTCTGCAGAATACTTACCAATAGCAGTACCCTGGTTGTCGGTTACGGTTGTCTTCAAAGTCTCTGCTGTAGCAATGAGAGCCTCAAGTTCTGCAACAGGACCCATAGGACGCTCCTCAACCCAGAATGTAGAACCAGAGCCTGCACCACCTGTCCAATAAGCAAGTTTGCCACGGTCATTCATTCTATTAGCGGGATAATCTTTTTGAGCAAGGAAGAAACCGTTTGTATGGTGTGAACTACTTGTAGGTATCCAATATGTATTATTACCCTCTGGCAAAGAAGCCTCTTCTGTCATAATAGGCCAAGTATCAGAACCGGTAGTTCCAGCCATTGTGGTAGAAGAAGAAAGAATGTAACCATTACCTTTTGCACGGTTAACAATTTTATAACCGTCGAATGGGTTACCTATAAACGCCCAAGTGTAAGCATCCTTGTTATTGTTGTCAATAGCCTTGCTACCCAAATCGATATGATTCTGACCTTCATCGTGGTGCAAATAGTAACCATTGTCGCTGTGGAACTTCAAATAGTACCATTTCATATTTGCATCGTCATAAGTTGCCGATGGAACGAAAGGAAGAACCGATGCATCAATAGCACACTCGATTTCTATTGTTTCGTTAACATTTGCAGTACCTGTTGGAACAGTTGCAACAACACCGAAAGGCAATGAAGTGAAAGCCGGGTAACCTGCACCCTTTGTAACCTCTGTAGTCTGAGTTGCTACCTCATTGCCATTGTACTTGAATTTGTAGGTAATTTCGCAAGAGTTTGACAATATAGCAAGGGCTGCAGTGGGGTCGAAATCAGCAACCTCTGTAAGAGTATACTGGTTACCACCGTCTTTTGTATTCCAACTATCAGGTGCAAGCTGCTTTGAACCACCGATATTCATATTGTGAGAATCATCATACTTAAAGTAGAACTTGCCACCGTCAACATTCTCAACTTTAATATCATCGATTGGAAGAACATCTGTGAGCGACATATCCTTCTGCACGAATTTCTGTGCCCAAACACTGTAGAGGTAAACCTTACCATCGTACTGAACGAATGCAAAGTTTTTCTGAGCTTCATCTGCAATTACAGTGTTTCCAAAAGAAACCATTGCAGTTTTTTCATTGTTAATCGCCCAACCGGGTTTTGCACCACTATTGTGTCCTTCGGCCACAACAGTAAAAGCCTTGTCTGTCGCAGGCAATGTCTGCGCAAACAATGTTGTCACTGCACAAAGCAGCATCAACATTAAAGAAGTAAATCTTTTCATTTGTATAACAAATATTTAAATTAATAATAAAATTATCCGTTCCTTAAAAACTCTCAAGGTTTGTCAACTGTCCGCAACTTACGCTGCATAAAACTCTCCCTCTTTTTATAGAGGGAGTACGGCTTTAGCCGGGAGGGAGTTCACGCCACACTGCGCGCGACCTGTTGCTGTTGACTTCGTCGAGAGAGGCGTCAAAAAAAAGTTTTGCAAAAGTACAAAAAATTATTTTAATAGAGGCATTTTTCTTGTGCTTTTTTGCTTTGTATTAAATAATTAACAAATAAAAATTAAAATTGTTTTCAGCTGAATTTAATATTTTTATGGGGCGTTCGGGCGAAAAAATATCACGAACCGGCAAAATTCCACGAAGTGAAAAAAGAGAGGTTAAAGCTAATCATTTTTTGGGGGGTATATTGTAGTAAAAAATCTCTTTATCCAGGCTTTCTACGAACAACTTACGCGGTATACTTGTTTTTGCGGTGGGGAAATGTACATTTTCGTGGTGCATCTTTCCTATATGACTGTGTTTGAGGCTTTTTAACTGTTTTTATTTAACACTGAATATCGTGTGGTATATTTTTGCCCTGAAAACTTTTTTCAATATTTGAGTTTTCTTGTGCATCCGGTTTTATATCATGTGCATTGCTAAGGCTATATATAACAAGGGATAATGAAAATTACGATACATCATAATTATGAATATCTGCTCGGTGATATCAAAGATATTGTCGAGGGCAACTATGTCGCCAAGAAGGTGTTCTGCCATAACAGGAATGTTGTGGAGAGGGTTGACATACAGGGCTCGTCCTATGTGGTGAAGCGCTACAAGGAGCCCAATTGGCTGAACAGGGTGGTATATACCTGGCTGCGCAAGTCCAAGGCACGGCGCGCATATGAGTATGCTCTTCGGCTACTTGATGAGGGGGTGGAAACGCCTGCTCCTGTTGCATATATCGAAATAAAACGCGGACGGCTATTCTCGGTGGGGTATTTTATTTCGGAGTATTTGCCCTACAATCTGTTGAAGGATGCTCCGGCGCTGCTCGCAGGCGAGGATGCTCGCCGCCTGACAAGGGATTTTCTCGATTTCACGGCTTCGCTCCACTCGAAGGGGATATTGCCGGGCGATTTCAATGGCAGCAATATATTCTATCGTTACGATGAGGAGAGTGGCTGCTACAGGTTTGCCTTGACGGATGTCAACCGTATGCGTTTCGGAAAGGTGCCGACAACAAGCGAGGCAATGCGCTCGTTTGAGCAGCTTGGCGTGCCGCTCGAGGGCTTGTATATGTTTGCCAACAACTATTGCTCGCGCCAGGAGAGTGATGTCGAGTATACGATTTTCATCTATCTGCTGCACCGTATGCGCAGCCGCGTGAAGAGTGCATTCAAACGAAGACTAAAGGCAAGGGCATAAATTAAAGGAACAATATCGATGTTTGCCCGCGCAAATCTTCAAACACTCCTCACACAATGGCCTGCCCCCGACAGGGCTCTCTGCTGTTTCACTTACGGTGCCGGTTTTCTTTGGACATTACTATTGTGCGCGGTAATGTGCGCGATTTTTGTTTTTCCACTGCAAAAGGTAATCCCATAAACCTCCGGCACTGTCAAAATCACAATTCAATGCCGTTGGAATTCAGGAGCAAGCGAGGACGTGTCTGCAGTGCGGCAGCGTTATTTTTTTTCTTATAACGCTGAACCGCACAAGTTCCGGAGCGCATGAATTCCAACGATAAGCTTTGAATGGCACCATTGCGGACGAGCAATGTTTGCGACGACGGGAGCTTTAGCTCCCCAAAGGAGTGTGCTTCAGCACCCGGCCGGCCGAGGAATGTTGCTTGCAACTTGCAAGCAAAAGGCTGTTACGACTGATT
>CALBKR010000056.1 GCA_937896105.1 uncultured Bacteroidales bacterium | reverse complement strand
TACAACAAACGAGCAAAATACAAAGCTTGCTTTGATATTTTCTGCGAGTGCAGGATATATTCGCTGCTTGCAGCAAATTACAACAAACGAGCAAAATACAAAGCTTGCTTTGATATTTTCTGCGAGTGCAGGATATATTCGCTGCTTGCAGCAAATTACAACAAACGAGCAATTAATGAAGTTTTTAAGCTTTTTTTGGATGATTTTCGGGCTTGTTGCACTATTTTTGTATCCGGAAATATGAATCCAGAGGATATCGGACAACTTTACACACAGCATCCAGGTGTCGACGCCCTGATGCAGTTGCGCGAAGAGGGGGGCAAGAAACGTGTTCTCCTCGAGGGATTATTGGGCAGTTCCGCTGCCCTGGTATTCTGCGGTTTCAAGAAAAGGGCTCCCGAACAGACTCTGCTTGTGGTTATGAACGATGCCGAAGAGGCTGGCTATTTCTACCACGATATGATGCAGATTACAGGTGACAGCAACATTCTTTTCTTCCCATCTTCATTCCGCAGGGCAATGAGATACGGGCAGGAGGATGATGCTAACCGAATACTGCGTACCGAGGTTATGAGCCGTCTTGCCAATCGCCGACGCAAGGAGGGGCTTGTAATTGTAACCCACCCCGATGCCCTTGCCGAAAAGGTAGCATCACAGAACCAGCTCGAGGAGAAGACACTGACGATAGCCGTAGGCGACAGCATAAGCCGCGATGAAGTGGAGAAGAAGCTTGCCTCGCTCAAGTTCAAGGAGGTAACGTATGTCTACGAGCCCGGAGAGTTCGCTGTCCGAGGCAGCCTCATCGACATTTTCTCCTACTCATCGGAATACCCCTACCGAATAGACTTTTTCGGCGACGAAGTAGAGAGCATAAGGACATTCACCGTAGAAGACCAGTTGTCCAAGGAACGTACCGACGAAGCAGCAATCGTGCCCAAGCTCACGGGAAGCCAGGCTGTTGCCATAACAGAGTTCCTTCCCAAAAACGCAATACTTGTTACCAAGGATATCGAATTCGTCAAGGGATGTATCGACAAGCTTAACAATGAAGGGTTTACATTGCAGGCAAAGCTGTCGGAGAACGAGCTGCCTGAAATGCCCGAGCTGATGACAGCCGACGAGCTTGAGCGCTATGCAAAGAGCACAAAGCATTGGGAACTGCGGGCACAAGCAAGCTCCGCAGGCATAAAAGTAAAGTTCGACACATCGCCACAACCTCTTTTCCATAAGGATTTCGACCTTGTGAGCCAAAGCTTCAGAAAGCTCATTGATGACGGTTTCCGACTGATGCTCCTTACCGACGACCTGCACCAGGCCGAGCGTCTAAAGACAATTTTTGAGGAGCGTGGAGATGATATTCCGTTCACACCCATAGGACACACCATACACGAGGGTTTTTGCGACAACACATTAAAAATCGCCCTTTTCACCGACCATCAGCTGTTCGGGCGCTTCCATAATTTCCGACTGCGCAGCGACCGTGCACGCAGCGGCAAGGTAGCTCTCACGCTAAAGGAGTTGAAGGAATTCGGCATTGGCGACTACATAGTGCACATAGACCACGGAATCGGCAAGTTCGGAGGCTTGGTACGCATACCCAACGGAAACGCCACCCAAGAGGCAATAAAGCTCATATACAGGAACGACGATGTGGTGTTTGTTTCTATACACAACCTGCACAAGATATCTAAATATCGCGGCAAAGAGGGCGATGCACCGTCGGTAAGCAAATTAGGTACAGGTGCGTGGGAGCGGATGAAGGAGCGCACCAAGAAAAAAATCAAGGACATCGCTCGCGACCTCATAAAGCTCTACTCACAACGCTACAAGGAGGAGGGATTTGCCTTCTCGCCCGACAGTTACCTGCAGAACGAGCTCGAAGCAAGCTTTATATACGAGGACACCCCCGACCAATTGAAGGCCACCAACGATGTAAAGCAGGATATGGAGCGCAAGCGCCCTATGGACCGCCTGATATGCGGCGATGTGGGGTTCGGAAAGACCGAAGTGGCAATACGCGCCGCCTTCAAGGCTGCAACAGACGGCAAACAGGTGGCAGTGCTTGTACCGACCACCGTACTGGCCTACCAGCACTACCTCACCTTCAAGGAACGGCTCAAAGATTTCCCCTGCAACGTACAGTACCTGAGCCGCGCACGCAATGCTGCGACAACCAAGAAAGTGCTCGAAGAGATAAAGGAGGGGAAAATCGATATTGTCATCGGCACCCACAAGCTCACAAGCAAAGAGGTAAAATTCAAGGACTTGGGACTGCTAATCATTGACGAGGAGCAGAAGTTCGGCGTTGCGGTAAAGGAGAAGCTACGCCAGTTCAAGGTAAACGTAGACACACTGACAATGACTGCAACACCGATACCTCGCACCCTGCAGTTCTCGATTATGGGAGCACGTGACCTGTCAATAATACAGACACCGCCGCCAAACCGCTACCCTATCCACACCGAGATACACAATTTCGACGCCGAGGTTATAAAGGAGGCCATCAATTTTGAGCTGAGCCGTAACGGACAGGTTTTCTTTATCAC
>CALBKR010000055.1 GCA_937896105.1 uncultured Bacteroidales bacterium | reverse complement strand
AGTTAGGTTTCTTTGGAGTTGTAGTGTAAACACGTACACACACACCACGACGCTGCGGACAGTTGTCGAGAGCGGGCGACTTGCTCTTCTCTACAATAACCTCTCTGCCTTTTCTTACTAATTGCTGAATTGTAGGCATTTTGTTAAATTTTTAATTATTATTATATTGTTTTTAAATATTTCTACGCCATTGGACCCCCTAAAACACTATAGTCCATTTTGGACTGCAAAGGTAAAAATTATTTTTCTAATAAAAAAGGATTTGATGTTTTTTTGAGCAAAAAGAGCCTTTTTGTTAAGGGAACAGGCGCTATAACAATATCAAAAAGGGGTATTTCCGTAGTTAAATAATGTTAAATGTGATTTCCGAAAGCAAAGCGCGCAAAAAGACAGCACTATATATATAAGGAGAAGGCGACCAAATTGGTCGCCTTCTTAAACAAACAGCCATATCACCAGGCTTACAATGAAGGTCAAGCCTCCGTTCCGTCGGCAGTCTCTGCACCGCCATCATCCTGCGCGTCCTCTGCATCCTGGTTATTCTCAACCACCTCGGTCTTCGCCTTGTTAAAGCAAGACAGCGGTGAGCGCCAGCCCAAGCCCGAGAGAACATTACCGAGCCACAAGCCTACGACTACTACCGCTATAGCAAGCAACGAGAGCAGCCATCTGAGCCACACAGGAAGCCCCTTCTTTGCGTATGGATCCTTGATTTTCATTTTAGGGAACTTGGCAATGTCGGTCAAAGTCTCGCCGAACAGTATATTCACCCTTGCCGAAGCATTTATTGCCCAACCATTGGCATTGAGCAACGGAGCGATATTACGGCGACGCAGCTTAAGCCATGCCATAATCATTGCAGGGCCTGAGATAACAAGCATAATACCTACAAACACCATTATTATCTGCCACCATTTGAGAGCGAACACTCCTTTGAAGATACTTGCTAACGCCGTACCAATCATACCGACAGCCATACCGATGGCTGCGAAAATTCCGGCAAACTTGGCTATATCGAACGGCTGCGCAGGAGCCTTGGCTGCCCCATCGGCAGGCTTGGCTGCGGGAGCCGCATTAATCTTTGCATCAGCATCCTTCATAACGGCTGCATCCTTCTCTGCAGCGCTCTTGCTGATAAGTTTCTCGATAGTGGTAGCCATTCGGCGATAGGGCGACCAGAATGCCTGGCCGACACTTATGGGATTGTCGACAATCTTTGTTATGACGGCATCCCACATACCGCCCTCGTTATCGAAATATATCGCATTCTTGCCCACGAAGAGGTCACCGACCTCACCTACCGTAACAGCAGCGACAATGCTCCTTTTTGCAGCGCTTGCCTTGGTTGTGCAATCGCAATAGACGAGATACATTCCACTCGCAGGCGCCATTGTGTTGTGTTTTGCCATATCGGCAACAAGCATACACATACGGCACTCGCGCTGGTCTATCAGCAAACGGCCGCTCTGGAAGATAGCCTTGACACGTTTATCCCTTGTGTAGAAGTCCTGGAAAGTAACGTAGTTGCGGAGCAAACGGTAGAAATCACGATATATATACATAAACTTGCATACCAGGTCAATACCCTCTGCAACCTCCTTCAGCTCGGCATCCTGCGCCACAAGATCGAGCAGTGCCTGTTTTCTGTCATCGGCAAGCATCTGCTTTACTGCGTCAATGCCCAAGGCCTCGACCTCAGCGCCTTTCTTGGCAGCCTTCCACGCATTATAATCGGCAAAGGTAGCACCTATTGCCGCCCACGCATCCTCGGTCAATGTCTTCTCCTTGTATTGGACAATAGAGAAAAGAGTCTTGAACTGTGAAGCCCAAGCAGGATTTATCGCTGCACCCATATCCAAATCGGCCTTTCCTGTGATGCGTGCAATGGGATATGCTGCTATCTCCTCGGTCTTGCCTGTGAGGTTCTCGGCGCTGATAGCCTCAATAAGACCGGCCTGTACATCGAGTTTCGCCACGCTCTCTGGTGAGAACGAAGCAAGCTTCGCACGCACGAAATAATCCTTAACCTTTGCATCAAGTGCATTATAAGCCTCAATGGCTTTGTCTGTGTCTGCGCCATAAGGAGCATCGACAGTTGCATCGTACCAAGTTGCATAATCGGCAAGAAGCTGGTAGAATTTCTCTATAAGCTCTACATTAGCACCATTCTCGCCACTGCGGTCCATCACACCGCCCAGAGTATTGACAATCGACGAGATGACCGCATTTTCCTCGGGGACTTCTGAACTCTTTTCTGTAATCACGCCATCACCATTGAAGCGTGTCTTGGCAAAGATTGCAGCATTATCCATTGTATCAGCCAAGGAGATAACCGTGCCCTCCTTGCCAAGGTTTTCCAATATCTGCTTTGCCGAGTTGTAGAGTATCTTGCCATCGGCATTCTCCTGGTTAAAGGCTGCAACATCAATGCAGTCGGCACCCTTCAACAACAAATCGGCATCCTTGATAACCGAAGTCAGCCACTGCGATGTAGAGATAACATCGTCTACGCGAATACGCCCGTCGTTATCCTTGTCGATATATTTCAGGCTCTTCTCGTCAATATCCAAACCTACTGTCGGGCAAGAAAGCACAGTCCATTTCTTGAGATCAAGCTCGGCAAGATGGGCAATATCTGCTCCACTTGTAATCTTCACACGTGTAGAGCCACCCACATTGTCATAGCTCCATGAATGTTTTTTTGTCGCCATAAATTGTTTTGTTTTGTATTTGTTTTTGTTTATTCATCGTCAAAATCGAACTCATCATAGCCCAAATCCTCCTCATCCTCCTCAAATGGAGTATCATCGATATCATCCTCCCAATCGGCAAAATCGGCAGCCAGCATATTCCTGTCATAGTTGCGATGCACCAACTCTTCGCGCTTTACAGCCGCCAAGCGATTCTCCTCACTGTTTAGCGCCGCCCAAAGCACATCCTTGAGTTCCTGTATACCATCGCCGGTAGGTGCAGAGATAAACACGTGCGGAACATCCTCGGGCAGATTCTCCGACAACATCTCCTTGAGTTCGTCATCTATCAAGTCACATTTTGTGATTGCAAGCACACGTTGCTTGTCAAGCATCTCTGGATTGAATGTAGCAAGTTCGTTCAGCAAAACCTCGTACTCCTTCTTTATATCATCGGCATCGGCCGGAACCATAAACAGCAACAACGAATTGCGCTCAATGTGACGCAGGAAACGAAGACCGAGTCCCTTGCCCTGACTCGCGCCCTCTATTATACCGGGGATATCGGCCATAACGAATGACTTTCCGTCGCGATAGGAGACGATACCAAGATTCGGCTCCAGTGTAGTAAACGGATAATTGGCTATTTTGGGTTTAGCTGCTGATACCGATGAGAGCAAAGTCGATTTTCCAGCATTCGGGAAACCCACAAGACCGACATCTGCAAGCAGTTTCAGTTCAAGTGTCACAGTCATCTCCTGCATCGGTTCACCAGGTTGCGCAAAACGTGGTGCCTGACGCGTTGCAGTAGCAAAATGCACATTACCCAAGCCGCCGCGGCCTCCTTTGAGAAGTGTAACGAGCTGACCGTCCTCCATCACATCGCAGAGGAATTCACCGGTCTCGGCATTGTATGCAACGGTGCCGCAGGGCACATCCACAATCTTGCTCTCGCCATCGGCGCCTGTACTCTTGTTTATGCCGCCATTCTGTCCATTGCCGGCAAATATGTGGCGCTGATACTTAAGGTGAAGCAATGTCCAGTAGTTCCTGTTACCTCGCAGGATTATATCGCCGCCTTTACCGCCATCACCGCCGTCGGGACCACCGTTGGGGATATATTTCGCACGATGAAGGTGAGCCATTCCGCGTCCACCACGACCCGAACGGCACACAATCTTTACATAATCTATAAAATTCGATTCAGCCATAATTCCATTCACACACCGACAAGCGGCTGTTATAAAAACCAAGAAGTTGCCGCTAAACGGTAGTGGCAACTCTCCTTACCGGATGCAGCACACCCGCTGTATCCCGATTACATTCTCGAGTCGATAGCAGCAACAATGTCTGCAAAGATGCGGTCGAGTTCGCCCGAACCGTTTATGTAGCAATGCTTGCCATCGGCCTTATACCACTCCTTGAGAGGAGATGTCTGCTCATTGTACACTACAAGGCGTTTCTTTATCGTCTCCTCATTATCATCGGCACGCCCCGACTCCTTGCCACGCAATAAAAGGCGTGTCATAAGTTCATCCTCGGGCACATCAAGTTCTATCATAGCCGTCACATCCTGACCACGCCCGTTAAGCATAACCTTAAGAGCCTCGGCCTGAGCTATAGTACGAGGAAAGCCATCGAAGATAACACCCTTGCTGTCGACCAGCTTATCGAGTTTGCCTGCGAGGATGCTTATCATCAATTCATCAGGGATGAGCTGCCCTTTGTCTATAATCTTCTGCGCTGTTTTGCCAAGCTCTGTACCTGCAGCAATCTCACCACGCAACACCTCACCTGTCGAGATATGATCAAGACCGTACTTTTCTACAATTCTCTCACTCTGTGTGCCCTTGCCACTGCCAGGAGCACCGAAAATAACTATATTAAGCATAGTATCAAATTTATTCTACAACATCGTAAACATCGGGAAGGTTCCTGCCGAGACCGTCATAGTCAAGGCCATAGCCTACAATAAACCTGTCTGGGATAGTGAATGCAGCATATTTCACATTCACTGGCACCTGCAGGCGAGACGGTTTCACAAACAGCGAAGTTATCTCTATCGAAGCCGGCTCCCTTGTACCAAGAGTCTCAAGCATATTCTGCATTGTCAAGCCGGTGTCAACGATATCCTCGATGATAATCACATCACGGCCGGTAATTGACTCGGAAAGGCCGAGCACCTCACGGATGACACCTGTACTGTTGGTACCCTGATACGAAGAGAGTTTCACGAACGAAATCTCACACTCTATCTCAAGGTTACGCATAAGCTCGGCAGCATACATAAAACAGCCGTTGAGCACACCGAGAAGAAGCGGACGTTTGCCTGCATAATCCCTGTTTATCTGCGCTGCGACACGCTTCACCTCGCGTACAATCTCTTCATTGGGAATCGATGCCACAAACTCCCTGTCGTGTATTCTAATCGTTGACATACTAAAATGTTTTACAATGCGCTGATATCAGCACAAGTACAAAAGTAAAACAAAGTTACGGAAAAAACACAATGTTCGCGGTTTTTTATTAGTAGAAGGGTTAAATAAAAATCTTATATATAAGTTAACATAACTTTTAAACCTGAATTTAAAAACAAATTTGTATCTTCGCGCCAAATTAGAGTTTTTGTGCTCAAGCAAAACCAAAACCAATTAAAGATGAAAAAAATCATCACAGCACTCATATTGGCAACTGCTGCACCCTGCGTGGCACAGACCGAAGTCAGCACCTTCTTTCCCGGAGCCGCAGAAGGGGTCACCTATTCACTGCCCGACACAAAGATAAACATCAGTGTCGAGGCGCGTTGCGTGACACAGACCCCGGGCGAGTTCTACAGCTATGCCGAGAGATACCTTCACATTAAGGATGCCATAACAGAGGCAAGCAGCCAATGGGAACTCACCGGGATCGAAAGCGACTGCGAAGGCATACCCAACAAGGACAAGTCGTTCACCATAAAGCTTAACGGCAGCACGGCAAGCAACATTGTCCTCAATGACAAAGGCATCATAGAGGCGATAAACGCCGCTGCACCCGAAAGGCAGACAGCCAACAGCAAATCCACAACCAACAGCCGTGGCAGCTACACCGACGCATCGCAATATATGACCGAAGAGATGCTACAGGCTACATCGACCGCCAAAATGGCCGAGCTTACAGCAAAGGAGATATATGCAATACGCGAAAGCAAGCTTGCGATAACACGCGGCCAAGCCGAGAATATGCCGGGCGATGGCGCAGCAATCTCCTTGGTATTGCAGGAACTCGACAAGCAGGAGCGCGCACTCACCGAGATGTTCACCGGCCGTAGCGACACAATATACCACAGCTACAGCTATGAGTTCATCCCCGGAGCCGAGTGCGACACCACAAAAGCAGTGCTGTTCCGTTTCTCTCGCAAAATTGGAGTAGTCGACAAGGAGAACCTTGCCGGCGAGCCCGTATATTACAGTCTCAAGAACCTGGACACAGTGAGCCAGCCCATAGCCGGTGAGGAGACAGGCAAGAAAAAGACAATAAAGAAAGAGGGCATCTGCTACAACATTCCCGGGCGTGCAAGGTTCGAGGTGTATACCCGAGGCCGCACTTTCATCGAGAAAGAGATAGCCCTTGCCCAGATAGGATTGACCGAGGTACTTTCAAGAACGCTTTTCAACAAGAACAACACAACGAAAGTTATCTTCGACACAGCCACAGGCGGCATAATAAGCATAAAGAGAAATTAATAATATAACAAAACGATAAAAGATGTTTGAAAACTTAAGCGAGCGCCTTGAACGCTCATTGAAGATACTCAAAGGAGAGGGGCGCATTACCGAAGTCAATGTAGCCGAAACACTGAAAGATGTGCGCAAGGCACTGCTCGATGCCGATGTGAACTACAAGGTGGCAAAGACCTTTACCGACACAGTAAAGAATAAGGCCATTGGCCAGAACGTGCTCACATCGCTCCACCCGAGCCAGCTGATGGTGAAGATTGTCCACGACGAGCTCACCGCCCTTATGGGAGGCGAGACTGCCGAGGTGAGCTACGAAGGGCACCCGGCGGTTATACTTATGTCGGGTTTGCAAGGTAGCGGTAAGACAACCTTCTCGTCAAAGCTCGCCAACTACCTCAAGAAAAAGAAGAACCGCAACCCGTTGCTCGTGGCCTGCGACGTCTACCGTCCTGCCGCCATTGACCAGCTGAAGGTACTCGGTGAGACAATAGGCGTGCCTGTGTACAGCGAGCCAGAGAGCAAAGACCCCGTACAGATAGCGCTCAACGCCATCAAGGAGGCCAAGGCCAAGAGCTACAACCTTGTCATCATAGATACCGCCGGCCGCTTGGCCATAGACGAGGCGATGATGAACGAGATAGCAGCCATCAAGGAGGCAGAGAAACCCACCGAGACTCTCTTTGTTGTCGACGCTATGACCGGACAGGATGCCGTGAACACCGCCAAGGAGTTCAACGACCGTTTGGATTTCACAGGTGTCATACTCACCAAGCTCGACGGTGACACCCGTGGCGGTGCCGCATTGTCGATACGCACAGTGGTAACAAAGCCCATCAAGTTCATCGGTACAGGTGAAAAGATGGAGGCTATCGACCAGTTCCACCCCAACCGTATGGCCGACCGCATATTGGGAATGGGTGACGTCGTATCACTCGTTGAGCGCGCCCAGGAGCAGTTCGACGAAGAGGAGGCAAAGAAGCTACAGCGAAAGCTTGCACGCAACCAGTTCGATTTCAACGATTTCCTTGCGCAGATACAGCAGATAAAGAAGATGGGCAACATAAAGGATCTTATGGCAATGATTCCCGGTGTAGGCAAGGCAGTGAAAGACCTTGACATCGACGACAATGCCTTCAAGAATGTAGAGGCCATCATCTGCTCTATGACCCCAAAGGAGCGCTCGAACCCAGACATCATCAACACCTCGCGTAAAGAGCGCATAGCACGCGGTAGCGGAACCACAATGCAGGAGGTAAACCGCCTGATGAAACAGTTCGACCAGATACGCAAGACTATGAAAGGCGTTGCCGGCAACAAGATGGGCAAGATGATGCCTAAATTCAAGTTCTGATAGCGACACACCAAGACCATTAACCCCCAAAAAGCAAATTCCTATGCAACTTATCGATGGCAAGGCCGTATCGGCCGCAATAAAGAAGGAGATAGCAGAAGAGGTAGAGAACATACTGCAGAATGGCGGCAAGCGCCCCCACCTTGCAGCGATACTCGTCGGACACGACGGCGGCAGCGAAACCTATGTCGCCAACAAAGTGAAGGCCTGCGAGCAGTGCGGTTTCGTTTCAACACTGAAGACGTTCGACGAAAATATTTCCGAAGAAACGTCATCATATCAATACGATATAAAAGCATTTGAATTGGATGACTATATTATGGTGACATGGTCTGAAGCAGATGTTGATGAAATCTTAAAGGGAGTAGATAAAGACAATATCTCTGCAGCTAAAATCAGAGATGTTATGGCGGCAATGAATCTGAAAGGACGACTCTTTGATAAGAAAACAGGTGAGACAATCGGGGATGCAATGCTGATTGCAGGAAATACGAC
>CALBKR010000054.1 GCA_937896105.1 uncultured Bacteroidales bacterium | reverse complement strand
ACTCTCGTCACGCTGATGCCCGATACCCGTTATTATGGGAATAGGGAACTGTGCACAGTTGTTTGCAAGGTCGTATGTGTCGAAACATCCCAGGTCGCTTGTGGCACCGCCGCCGCGTATGATGACAACGGCATCCCACAGGTCAATATTTGACGCTATGCTGTTGAGTGCCTCTATGATGCCCTGCTCGGCAGCGCTGCCCTGCATCGGGGCAGGAAAGAGGTGAGGGTAGAAGACAAAACCGTATCTGTTGCCAAGCAACTGGTCGCAGAAATCGCCGTATCCGGCTGCTGTTGCCGATGAGATGACCGCTATACGCTGTGGCAGCAGGGGCAGGTTGAGCTCTTTGTTTAGCCCTATCACTCCTTCGTCGGTGAGCCGCTTGATGATGAGCTGCCGCCTGCGGGCGATGTCGCCGATGGTGTATGACGGCTCGATGTCGCACACATCGAGCGAGTAGCCGTAGAGTTCGTGGAAACTTACCGTTACCTGCAGCAGCACCTTCAGGCCTGCGGCGAAGGGCTGTCCTGTCTGTTCAAGGAAGTAGGGGCGCAAAAGCGAATAGATACGTGACCACACGGTGCCGCGTGCCTTGGCAACCGTCTCGTCGGTTGCCTCGTCGCGCTGTACAAGCTCTATGTAGCAGTGCCCGGCGGCTGTCTCGCGCACCTCGCTCAACTCGCCTGTCACCCAATAGCGCGACGGCATTGCATCGGCTACGGCATTGCGCACAAGGTTGTTGAGAGAGTATAGGGTTATGGGTTCTTCTATGCTATTCATTCTCTTTGGGTATCCATTGGTTTATTCCGCGCTGGTCGGCGATGAAGGCGCCACCCACTACAGTGTTGCCTTGGTAGAACACTGCCGACTGCCCGGGTGTTATTGCCTGTACGGTATCGTGCAAGCGCACGAGCCAGCGGCTCTCGTCTACGGCAACAGGTGCATCGCACATCACGGGGCTGCTGCGGTAGCGCACCCTTACGCTGATGCCTGCCGGCACTCCGTCTATCCACTGCGGGGCTTCGATGAGCATATAACGGGTCTGCAGCTGCTCCTCGCGTCCGAGCATCACGGTGTTCTTTGCAGGGTTGGTCTTCAGCACGTATGCAGGGTAGCCGAGCGCTATGCCAAGCCCTTTGCGCTGTCCTACGGTGTAGAACGGGTATCCGCAGTGTTGCCCCAACGTGCGTCCTGCGCTGTCGACAAAGGCTCCGCCACCAAGGCGGGCGTCAATATCGGGGACATTAGCGCGCAGAAAATCGCGGTAGTCACCGGGGATGAAGCACACCTCCATACTCTCGCCGCTGTCGGCAGCACTCTGCAATCCGTGCTCTTTGAGGTAGGCAATCACATCGGGTTTCTCCCAACCGCCCAAAGGAAATATGACACGCGACAGCTGTTGCTGTGTCAGTCGCCAAAGGAAATAGCTCTGGTCCTTGAGGTGGTCGTCGCCTGTGACAATGAAATAGCATTTCTTGCCGTTGCTGTCGCTCTCCTTTATCTTTACATAGTGCCCTGTGGCGATGTTGCGGCATCCGAGCCTGTCGGCCCACTCCTCGAGCAGACGGAACTTCATCGTGGGGTTACAGTTTACGCAGGGGTTGGGAGTGGCACCACGCAGATACTCGGCGATGAAGGGCTCTATCACCAGTTTGCGGAACTCTTCGCGTACATCGGCTATGTGGTGGGGTATGCCCAGCCTTGCCGCAAGGGCTGCCGCCTCGTCAGCGGCACGCAGGCCTGCGTCACAGGTTACGAAGGTGAGCCCTTCGACCCTGTAGCCCTGCTCGAGCAGCATACTGCACACTGCGGTGCTGTCGATGCCTCCGCTCATTCCCACAAGTACGCTTTTATCTTCGGTCATATCGGCGATTGCATTAAATTTATACCTCACCCTCTGCCCTGTCAAAAAAAATGACTAATTTTGCAGCACATTTCGGGTGCGTGGTGCATTAAATATACAAAGGTTGAGGCTTGTGAGTGCGGCTTGCCGCCCCCTGCCGTCCTTTGCCGTTATCGCAAAGGTATATCTTTTTTGTTGCAGCAACGCATTATTTATGATTTTTTATGAGCAATATTTCTACAAAAAAGGTTCCTACCGAACTTGGAACGGAGAAGGTGGGCAAGCTGCTGATGCAATATGCCATCCCGGCGATTATCGCACAGATAGCGGCGTCGCTCTACAATATGATTGACAGTGCTTTCATCGGTCACATACCGAATGTGGGACACGAGGCTATATCGGGTCTTGCCACGACATTTCCCTTTATGAACCTGTCGGCGGCCTTCGGAGCGATGGTAGGTGTGGGCGGTGCCACGCAACTGTCGGTGAGGCTGGGGCAACGTGACTACGACTCGGCAAAGAATATCCTCGGCAACCTTGTGACGCTGAACATCATTGTTGGTCTTGTATTCGCGACGGTGTCGTTCATATTCCTCGATGATATATTGGTGTTCTTCGGTGCCAGCGAGAATACATTGCCTTTTGCCCGTGACTTTATGGAGGTGATTTTGCTTGGTAATGTGGTCACGCATCTCTATTTCGGCATAAATGCGGCGCTGCGCTCTTCGGGGCATCCCAAGCAGGCGATGTATGCTACAATGATAACGGTGGCGATGAACGTGGTGCTTGCACCGATATTCATCTTTGTTCTTGGCTGGGGTATACGTGGCGCGGCACTTGCAACAATATTGGCGCAGTGCACCACGCTCTCGTGGCAGGTGAAACTGCTGAGCAATCCCAATGAACTGCTGCATCTGCAACGTGGTATCTACAAACTGAAACGCAGTATCGTAAAGGGTATATTGAGCATCGGTATGTCACCGTTTCTCATCAACGCCGCAGCCTGTATGGTGGTAATCATAATAAATAAGGGGCTACGTGGCAACAGCGACAATGGTGACCTGTCGATAGCTGCCTATGGCATTTCGAACCGTATGCAGTTCATCTTTGTGATGGTGGTGCTTGGTCTTACACAGGGTATGCAGCCTATTGTGGGCTATAACTATGGAGCCAAGCGTCCCGATAGAGTGAAGAGGGCACTTACGCTCACAATAATGTGGGCTACGCTTGTTACCACTCTCGGTTTTCTGGTGTGCGAACTGGTGCCGCATCTTGTGGCGCGCATCTTCACCACCGACCCTCTGCTCATCGAGAAGTCGTCGTGGGCAATGAGGGTGATGTCGACATTTATGCCGTTCATCGGTTTCCAGCTTGTGACCACGAATTTCTTCCAGAGCATAGGTATGGTCAACAAGTCGATATTCCTGTCGCTGACGCGACAGGTGCTGATGCTGATACCGCTGCTGCTGATTCTGCCGCATTTCTTCGGCGAGAGGGGTGTGTGGTACAGTATGCCGATATCGGATATCGTTGCAGCAATGCTCACCGTGGTGATGCTGTGGCTGCAGTTCAGGGAGTGGAAACGCGAAAAAAATATGCTGTGATATGAAGAGATATGTAATAACCATTGGCCGCCAGTTAGGTAGCGGTGGCAAGGAGATCGCAGAGAGGCTTGCCGGGGAACTTGGCATCAAGGTGTATGACAAGACACTGCTGCAGGCTGCTGCACGCGAGAGCGGCATTGATGCCGAGGTCTTTGAGATGGCCGACGAGCGCGACTCTGGCTCCTTCTTCGGGATACACGGCTCTATGTCGGAGTATATGCCGGGTGACAGCTGTCTTGATAGTAACAAACTGTTCGAACTACAGAGTGAAGCCATACGCAACATTGCGCAGGACGAGAGCTGTGTGATAGTGGGGCGTTGTGCGGAGTATGTGCTGCGCGACCATCCTGCAATGCTCAGCATATTCATCACTGGCGACAAGGCCGACCGCATAGCACGTGTCGTTAAAGCCAAAGGATTTGACGCCGATGCGGCAACCACCTTCATCGAGAAGGGCGACAAGAAACGCCGCTCCTATCACGATTACTACGCCACTACACGTTGGGGCGAGGCAGGGTGCTACGATGTTTGTGTGAACTCTTCGCGTTTAGGCATAGATGGTACGGTGGCCTTCCTCAAGCAGTTCATAATAGCGCACTTCGGGCTATGAAACGCATAGGAATACTCTCCGATACACACGGATGGTGGGATGACAGGTATCTGCTGCATTTTGCCGATTGTGATGAGATATGGCACGCCGGTGACATAGGCAGTCCTCTCATAATCGACCGTCTTGAGGAGCACTGTCCTGTGCGCGCCGTGTGTGGCAATGTCGACGGGCGTGAGCTGAGCCTGCGCTTTGATGATGTGCTGTGGTTCAGGGTCGAGGAGTGCAATGTGCTGATGACTCACATTGGCGGTTATCCCGGCAAGTATGCGCCTGATGTGCGCAGGGAGATATATGAGAGAAAGCCCGACCTCTTTGTTGCCGGGCACTCGCACATCCTCAAGGTGATGCACGACGATGTCATTGACTGTCTGCACGTTAATCCCGGTGCCGCAGGGCGGCAGGGGTGGCAGCAGGTGCGCACGCTTGTTAAACTGACTATCGACGGTAAGATGATAAAGGATCTCGAGGTGATTGAACTGGGGGGAGAGAACAGAGAAAAGAGAACAGATAACAGATAACAGAGAACAGAGTACAGATAACAGAGAACAGAGTACAGACAACAGAGAAAAGAGAATAGATAAAAGAGAATAGATAAAAGGCTCTGGGGCGATAAATTTTTTCTTATGCGGTAAAATGTGTATCTTCGCACAATAAAAGATATAATATATGGAAGCTATTGATTGGTCGAACTTGGGATTCGGCTACAGAAAGACCGACTGCAATGTGCGCTGTCACTACAAGGATGGTGCTTGGGGTGCAGTCGAGGTTTGTACGGACGAGAATATAAACATACATATGGCGGCTACTTGCCTGCATTATGGGCAGGATGCCTTCGAGGGCTTGAAGGCCTTCCGCGGAAAGGATGGAAAGGTGCGTGTCTTCCGTCTCGAGGCGAACGCCGAGCGTCTGCAGAGCAGCTGCGACGGTATTATGATGCCAAGAGTGAGCACAGAACTGTTCCGCGAAATGGTTACCAAGGTGGTGGCTATGAACGAGCGTTTCGTGCCGCCGTATGAGAGCGGTGCTTCGCTCTACATACGCCCGTTGCTCATCGGTACATCGGCTCAAGTGGGAGTGAATCCGTCGAAGGAGTATCTGTTCGTTATTTTCGTTACTCCTGTAGGCCCTTACTACAAGGCCGGCTTTGCGGTAAACAACTGCGTGATATTCCGTGATATTGACCGCGCGGCACCCCTTGGAACCGGCCGTTACAAGGTGGGTGGCAACTACGCCTCGGGAATGAGGGCGAGCTATGCGGCGCACGAGCAGGGATATGCCTGCGAGATATATCTTGATGCTAAGGAGAAAAAGTATATCGATGAGTGCGGTGCAGCCAATTTCATCGGTATAAAGGAGAACCGTTATATTACACCGTTGTCGTCGTCGATTCTGCCGTCGATAACGAACAACAGCCTGATGCGTATTGCTGCGGATATGGGTATGGCTGTTGAACAGAGGCCTGTGCTCGAGGAGGAACTGCTCACATTCGATGAGGCAGGCGCCTGCGGCACTGCTGCGGTGATTTCTCCTATCGGGCGTGTTGACGATGTGGAGAAGGGCGTCTCCTATGTGATAGCAAAGGACGGCAAGCCGGGGCCTGTGCTGACAAAGCTTTACAACCACTTGCGTGCGATACAATATGGCGATGTGGCCGACCCTTACGGTTGGGTTACAGTAATTGAATGAGAATAACCGCTATGGGAAAAGGAAAACTGAAGAAATTTGCCGATATGGCAGCCTACCCGAATGTCGTCGAGCATCCCTATTCGATGATTGATGATGTGGAATTCCCACTCAAGGGCAACTGGGCGCGCGACTTTTTCAAGAACGATAATCCCATTGTGCTGGAGCTCGGCTGCGGCAGGGGCGAATATACCGTGGCGCTTGCACGCCGCTTCCCCGACACAAATTTCATTGGTGTGGATATCAAGGGTGCGCGTATGTGGACTGGTGCAACCGACGCTCTTGAGTCGGGGCTGTCGAATGTGGGCTTCCTGCGCACGAACATTGAGATTATTGACCGCCTTTTTGCCGCCGGCGAGGTGAGCGGGATATGGCTCACTTTTCCCGACCCGCAGATGGAGAAGCAGACAAAGCGTCTCACTTCATCGCTCTTCCTGGCACGCTACAGGAATATTCTGGCGCAGGATGCGGTGGTGCATCTGAAGACCGACAGCAATTTTATGTTCACCTATACAAAGTATATCACTGAGGTGAACGCTTTGCCGGTGGTGGAGTGCATCGAGGATGTACACGGCCGGGAGGAGGTGAGCGATGTGCTGCAGATACGTACCTATTACGAGTCGCAGTGGATGTCGCGCGGGATAACCATCAAATATATAGCTTTCAACCTGCCGGCGAAGGAACAGTACATTGAACCCGATGTGGAGATTGAACTCGATGAGTACCGCAGCTACGGTCGCAGCAAACGCAGTTGTCTGGAAACAAGTAAATAACTTTGTTAGATTATAGTTTATTTTATGTTCAAGCATATTGTTATGTGGCGCTTCATCGATGGCGCAAACGGAAAGACGAAGCAGCAGCACGCGCTGTGGGTAAAGGAGCATCTTGAGGCTCTTGTGGGTGTTGTGCCCGAAATCCTCTCGCTCGAGGTGGGTGTCAATGTGTGTGTGGCGGGTACTGCGTACGATGCGGTGCTTGTGTCGGCATTCGAGAGTGCCGAGGCGATGGAACGCTACAAGGTTCACCCTGCGCACGTAGAGGTGGCTGCTTATTTCAAAGGTATAACAGAGGGTCGTGCCGAGGCCGACTATATAATCTGAAAGCTGAAAGCGTAGCTTGAAGTTTCGATAATGCCGTCAGCATCTTGTCAAGCGTAGTATAGCCGCAGGTTATACCGCTTGGGTTGCGATTAGACGGCGTTGTCAAAGCTGAACCTTCGACGAAGTCAAATTTTAAAATATATGGCATTATATCCTAAACTTATAATGGACGCGCTGGAAAAGGTGCGTTACCCGGGAAACGGAAAGAATCTTGTCGAGGCCGGTATGGTCGACGACAATATACGCATTGACGGCAACAAGGTGAGCTTCTCGCTCATCTTCGACAAACCTACCGACCCATTTATCCGTTCGGTGGTGAAATCGGCCGAAGCTGCGATACTGATGTATGTGGGCAAGGAGGTTGAGATTGAGGGCAACATCAGCGTGGTGAGCCGTCAGGCTGCACGCCCCGAGGTGGGTAAGTTTCTGCCCCAAGTAAAGAATGTGATAGCAATATCATCGGGAAAGGGTGGTGTAGGAAAATCAACCGTATCGGCGAACCTTGCAATAGCGCTTGCGCGCCTGGGCTACAAGGTGGGTCTGCTCGACGCAGATATATTCGGTCCTTCAATACCAAAGATGTTCAGCGTAGAGGACGAGCGCCCCTACAGCGAGAATATCGACGGGCGCGACCTTATACAGCCGATAGAGAAATATGGAGTCAAGATTCTCTCGATAGGTTTCTTCGTTGACCCCGACCAGGCTATACTATGGCGTGGCGGTATGGCGAGCAATGCCCTGAAACAGCTTATTGCCGACGCCAACTGGGGCGAGCTCGACTATTTCCTCATTGACCTTCCTCCGGGCACAAGCGACATTCATCTCACTATTGTGCAGTGTCTGGCACTCACCGGTGCTGTTGTGGTCACAACTCCGCAGGAGGTGTCGTTGGCGGCTGCCATAAAGGGCGTGAATATGTTCGTGAACGAGAAGGTGGGTGTGCCCATCCTTGGCTTGGTCGAGAATATGGCGTGGTTCACTCCTGCCGAGTTGCCTGGGAATCGGTATTATATCTTCGGCAAGGAGGGTGGAAAGCGTATGGCCGAGGCGTATGGCATTCCGCTTATTGGTCAGATACCGCTTGTGCAGAGCATCTGCGAGAGTGGCGACGAGGGTGTGCCCATTGCAATGAAGGCCGGCAGCCCCGACGGACAGGCGTTTATTCAGGTTGCAGCGGCGTTGGTGGAGAAAACCGAGAAGCGCAATGCAGAACTTCCCGAGACAAAGATTGTTGGAACAAGCAATGTCTAAAAAACGTAACGCAGAATTGCGCTTTTCATACATCACTTGTGTGATATGTAATAAAAGAGGGTGACTAAAAAGCAAATTTCTACGTTACGTTTGGCTTCAAAAACCTCATTTACGCTTAGTAAACTGCGGTTTTGAAGCCTTCACAAGCCTTGAACTTT
>CALBKR010000053.1 GCA_937896105.1 uncultured Bacteroidales bacterium | reverse complement strand
GTGAAACGTGGTTAAAGTTTATAAAATAGATGTCCGTTACGCAAAATAGCATTAATTTTGCCGCCAAACACATAATACAAGGAGTATGAAGAAAATTGCACTTTTATTGTTATGCCTGTCATTCGCTGTTGCAACGAATGCCGATGACCCTAAGCGTGCCGTAATGGAATTTGAAGAGAAGACCATTGATTTGGGAAAGTTCGGTCAGGAGAACCCTGTGCAGAAATGTTATTTTGTCTTCACAAATACAGGTAATGCCGACCTTTATATCCACCAGATATACACAGGTTGCCGCTGTACAAGCAAGGAGTATCCTACCCACGCCATAAAGCCGGGTGCAAAGGATTCAATCCTTGTAATCTTCAACGGCGAGAAGAGCTCGCCGCGTAAATTCAGGACTGCAGTTACTATCCACAGCAATGCAAAGGATGAGATGACGAAGGTGTATATTAAAGGGGAGATGACTCCACGCAAGGTTGAACCGCTTCCGATAATCGAAATCGAGGAATAAATTACAAATAAGACACAGGAGCCACATCGTGTGGCTCCTGTAATTTTGTTCTCATCTTACAAACAGAGTCTTTCCGTTCCTTATATATATGCCGCTGCTTAATGGCTCCTTTACCCTTCGGCCGCTTATGTCATATATTGCATCTTCTCCAGTGTGGGACTCATATTCTATGATATCGACAGATGTAGCCGAAGCTGTCCTTTCAGCGATGTCAACATCTATTGCCGCAGGGAAAAGACGCTCCGGGTCATAGAAATGGGCACAGCTCTCAAGCATTATTTCGAGGCAGGCGGGTACATTCGCATTGAAAATCTCTTCGCCATTGAGGAGTATCCTTACAGGTTGTGAAAGGTCGTACTCCTTCTCGTTGAGATATATTCTTACTTTGCCTTTGCTTGCCTTGCTGTATTTCTTGTCAAAATACATTTCAATACCGCCTTGGGTGTATGTTGTGGTGTAATCAACGATTTTTACATCAAGGTTTATGGTATTGCCTTCTCTTTTCATTTCATAACAAGCACGTGAGGCGGAGCTCGATGTTGCGTTTTCAATTACCCTCAAGTTATAGAATGACTGGCGATAACGTCCGTACATTGCATAATTCTCCCAGTAAAAGTAATCGGGATGGGGGTCGCGGGTGAACTGTGCCAGCCAAGGTGTCGTGGGACGATAGTCGATGCTATGGCCATCACCTTCGATAACCTCAATGAAATGATTATAGTATCCGGGATGTGCTTTTTCCAATTCATCCGCCACTTCAAGTGCCTTCTGTGTCAATATATTCCTGCCAAAACTGTCATCCAAGGCACCTGTACGTAGAGAAAATGCAATGTTTGCAACATTCTCCATCGGGGCATTTTTCAAGGGCTCGCCTCCGGCCATCGGGCCGGCTCCGGCGAGATAATCGGCATAGAAGGATGCAAGGCGCTGGCTTCCGTATGCGCCCTCTGAAATACCGAAGAAATAGACCTTGTTATGGTCGATATTATCGCTCACAAATGCCAGACGCAGCAATTTCTCCCAAGCCCATTGTTTGGATTGTATAGCCCAACGGTAATACTCTCCATAAGCGTTTGGTATCTGTGGTATAAAATATATTCCAGGGCTGTAGAAACGGCGTAGGGAAAAACCGATGCCACTCTCCCACTCCTGTGCCTTGTCGCCGGAACCGTGCATATAAAGGAAGAGTGGATATTGCTTGCTCTCATCATATGAAGGATATGAATTGCAACCATAATAATATGGCATAACGGCATTTGGCTCCAATGCAGAAGGAAGTGTCCATGTTCCGCTTTTCCTGTTCTCGAGTATATCGAGTGGGATAAGTTTATCCTCGTCATAATCATCGACTGCAGATTTCCACAGATTCCATAGTTCTTCTCTTGTTTCGCCAATCTTATCAAGTCGAAGAGGAGTGCTGCTTTCAAGAGGTGTATCGTCGCTGTTCAATGTATTGTTGAAATACTCGAGGATAACCTCTTTGTCAATGGTAGCCTCCTGTGCTGTCAGGCCATTGCATAACGCAATGAGAATAAGGGAGATAGTGTATTTTTTCATATTATATAATTATTATTGTTCAATTGTTAGATTCATTAATCTGCGCTTTACGGCGTCGGTCTCAAGCAGTATCTTGATGAACTCCTTTGCTGCCGTTTTCCTGTACGCTCCGCTAAGGCACAGCAAAGAAGCCTCCATTATATTCCCTGGCTCATCGAGCGGTATGGCTCTGAAACGGGGCTTGCCGAACACCGCAGATGTAGAGAGTATTGTAGCATAGTGACCGGTAGCAACCATCTGTAACAGGATATTTGTCTCATTTAATTCAAGGCTTGACGAGAGTTCGAATGATTTCTTTTCCATCAGTTTGTCGAGCATAGTGCGTGCCTGCAAACCTTTGGATGGCAACAGTAGCTCCTTGTCCGCAAGCTCCTGCAACTTGATTTTTTTTCGGCCTGATAAATAGTGCTCTTTTGCTACGACAAGTGCAAGAGAATTCTCGAACAAAGGCATAGAATCTATGTCGGGTGCTTCACATAAAGGCTTGTAAGACAAAACGAAATCCACTTTCCGCTCGCGCAACTGTTCGAGAAGCTCATCTACAGTCTTGTATATTATCTCGAGCTTTATTCTCGGGAAAGCCTTGATGAAGCATATTACCCCTTCTGTAAGCACTGTGCTAAGGCTGTATGTGACACCTATCCGCAGTGTGCCGGTCTTTACGTGCTGCAGGTCGTAGAGGCGTTGCACGCCATCTTCGGCGTCCTGTATTGTCTTGCGTGCAAACGGGAGGAACTCCTCACCGGCCTCGGTAAGTGATATGTGTCTGCTATTGCGCAGGAAAAGTTCAAATCCGAGTTCGAATTCGAGTTGCTTTATCTGTTGTGACAATGTACTCTGTGTAATATACAAATGTTTGGCAGCTACCGAGAAATTGAGATACTCGGCGCTTTTCACAAAGTATTTCAGCTGTCGTAGTTCCATAAAGTGTCTGTTCCTTGATTCCGGATGCGAATATAAGAAATCCGCTCCACATAACCATCTATCTTTTGCGATAAACAACTCTGTGGAGCGGATTTTTTATTTAAACGGTATCAGAACCGTTATTGCGCGATTCTTAGAAACCGATGAATATCAGCATTGCATATCCGAGCACAAGACCGAGCAGACCGATGATGATACCAACCTTCATCATATCCTTCTGCTGTATGAAGCCGGTAGAGTGTGCAATGGCGTTAGGAGGTGTACTGATAGGCAGAATCATTGAAACTGAAGATGCAATAGCAATACCTACCAACATAGCCTGTGGCCCACCGAATACATCGAGCGATGTTCCAAGACCACCGGCAATGACACCAAGCACCGGCACGAGCAACGATGTTGCTGCAGAGTGCGAGATGAAGTTCGAGAAGGCAAAACAGATAAGGCCTGCAAGTATCATCACCATCAATGGTGAGAAGTTGTCGAATGGAACAGAATTTACAATAATATTACTTAAACTATTATAGATTACAACGCCTGTATCGGGGTCGGTAACCTTGTAGTTGAGGGCAACGCCGAGTGCAAAACCGCCGGCAACCATCCAGAGTACGCTCCAGTTTATCTCCTCGAGGTCGCGACGTGTCAAGACGCCTGTAGCACAGAAAATGGCAATAGGAATCATTGCAACGACATTGGTGTCTACACCCCAAAGGTCGGTACCGAACATCCACATGAATATTGTTACAACGAATGCGGCGATTACTGACCAAGTGTGGTAATTCCACTTGATATCACCATCTATCTCAATCTTGATATTCTTCTGCTTGAATGGGAAGAGAACCTTTAGAAGCAGCCATGCCAACACAAGAAGCAGTATTACGAATGGAGCCATTCTTATTGTCCAGTCAACGAATGAGATGCCCATGCCCTGTGACGACAGATAGTCGAGTGCAATCATATTCGGCGGTGTGCCGATAGGGGTCATCATACCACCGAGGTTCGCACCTACAGGGATAGCCAATGCCAATGCAATACGGCCTTTACCGTCTGCCGGCAATGATTTCAATACCGGTGTAAGGAACGCAAGCATCATAGCTGCTGTTGCAGTGTTGCTGACAAACGCGGAGAAGATAGCTGTCACAAGGATGAATCCGAGTAGTACAATGTCTGAGCGTGTTCCAAATGGCTTGAGAAGGACTCGTGCGAGTACCACATCGAGCTTGACCTTTGTCAAACCGATAGCAAGCACGAAGCCACCGATAAATAGCATAATTGTCGGGTTTGCAAAACATCCCAGAATATCTTTGAATGGAACATAAGGAGAGAAGACCTTCTCTTCTTTACCCTTGTTGATGCCAGCTTCGCTTTCGATCTTCTTAACCTCTCTTTGAGCATCAAGCTTGCTGATTTTCACCAATGCAACATCATATTTTGCAATTGCCTCATTCAGTACATCGTTAGGTGTCTTCACATCGCTTCTTAAAGAGTCGACAAGTGCATATGCCTTTTCTCTCTCGTTTATTGCCTTTTTGTATGCAATATCAAGAGCTTCTGCCTTTGTAGTCTTTTCGGTTCTGAAAGGTGTCAGGGCACTCGTTGATACCGTCAACAGCATAACGGTCACAACAACCATTGATGTCACCCACGACGGCATAGTTTCCGTAAGCCACATAAGGGCTGCAAAAACGAACAATGCAATAATGCGCTGGTGGATGGCTGTAAGACCTTCGATGCCGAATGAGTCGGTCGGCAGCAGTGCAATAATCAATGTTATTGCAATGATGAAAATGAATTTGATGGCGTTGAGAGGTAATTTCCTTTCTCTCTTGTGGGATTTGTTCTTCTGTATTTTCTCAAGAACCTTGTATCCCGGAAAATTTTTAAACATAATTGATATTTATTAAATGATTATATGTTGTGCTGTGTATAATCCGCCAAAATTTTGCACAAAATTACAATCTATAATTTATTTTCACACTATCTTTTTATCATTTTTTACGATAATAGCTATCGGAAATAACGATACGCTAAACATTGCAACATTTTTTACGTTAAATAGAAACCGACTTTATTAAATTTGATATATCTTCGCATTGTAACAAATAAAAAATCTGAATTATGAAGACAATCAAAGTTCCCAAAATAATTCCGGAGGGAAATCTTGAAGAGATATTCACCACACTGCCCTTGAACGGTATTGACTGTTGCAATTGGCCGGCTGAGTACCCTTATGCTCCAAAGGCCGGTTTCAAACTGTTTCACGATGGCAAGCGCTTGTATATTAAGTTCTATGTGACCGAAAATGATATCAAGGCTGCAGTTACAGAAGACCAAGGGCGCACCTGGACAGACCCTTGTGTAGAGTTCTTCGTATCGCCTTGTGGCAACCTCGACTACTACAATTTCGAGTGTACCTGCACCGGGAAACTCCTGCTTGCCTGGCATCCGGATGGAGCTCCTAAGGAAGCTGCAGGAAAAGAGATTCTCGACAGCGTGAAGCGTATTCCCTCACTCGGCACAGAGCCATTTGCGCTAAAAGAGGGCGAATACAGTTGGGATGTCATAGAGATAATACCCGTCACAGCGCTTTTCGCAAGCGATGTCTGCTGCTTCGATGGAAAGGAGATGACTGCCAATTTCTACAAGTGCGGCGATGAACTCCCTACTCCGCATTTCCTCTCTTGGAACCCCATCGAGTGGCCTGAGCCGAGTTTTCATCGCCCCGAGCAGTTCGGAAAGCTGATTTTTGAATAAACTTAAGCAGTTGATAAAGCATTAAAAGAAAAGCGATTATATAAAATTATTTTACTATTGCTTTAACTATGATACAAGGCCTTGCATCCTCTATGCAATGATTGTGCTGATGTTATATTATGAAAAGGATATTGGCATACATATTCGCCCTGCTGCTTATCCCTTCGGTGCTCAATGCCCAAAGGGTCGGGCTTGTTATGAGCGGTGGCGGAGCACGTGGCCTTGCGCATATCGGCGTCATAAAGATGCTTGAGGAGAACAATATTCCTATCGATTACGTTGCCGGAACATCGATGGGGGCAATTGTTGCAGCCCTCTACTCTATGGGATATACTCCCGACGAGATGATAGAGATTATGAAAACCGAGGATTTCCAACGCTGGTACACGGGCACGATGGATCAGAAATATATGTTCTATTTCAAAAAGAACAAGGATGTCCCCGATCTCGTAAATCTCCATTTCGATATAAAGGACTCATTGCGGATAGTGATGCCTTCGGCGCACATCATAAAGTCAGCGCCGATGAATTTGGGATTCCTTGAATCATTTGCAGGGTTTACAGCTGCCTGTAACAATGATTTTGACAGCCTGATGGTTCCGTTCCGTTGTGTGGCTGCCGATGCCTACAACAAAAAGCAGGTGGTGTTTTCTAAGGGCGATCTCGGCGATGCGGTGAGAGCTTCAATGAGCTATCCTTTCTTTTTCAAGCCTATCAAGGTCGATAGTGTATTGCTTTACGACGGTGGGCTCTACAACAACTTTCCTCACGATGTGATGGAGAGTGAATTCAAGCCTGACATCATCATTGGAAGTGCCGTGAGCAATACCCCCAATATGCCCGATGCACGAGATGTTATGAGCCAGGCGGAGAACCTCATAATGGGACGTACAGACTACAACCTTCCCGAAGATAAAGGGGTGCTGATAAGAATGAAAATCAAAGGTGTCAACCTCCTTGATTTCCATAAGATAGATGAAATTGCGAATGCCGGATATGAACATTCCGTTCCGTTTGCCGACTCTATAAAGCTGCGTGTCAAGCGTCGTGAAGACAGCGAGATGCTGGCTGCAAGGCGCAAGGCTTTCAAGAAGCGTGTGCCGGAACTGATATTCAATGACGTAGTAGTGCATGGCGTCAACGAAGACCAGGAGAAGACAATTGTCGGTGAGTTCCCGAAAGAGAGATTTACTTTGGAAGAGTGCCGGAAAGGATTTTATGGTCTGTTGTCGGGCGAGATGATAGATGATATAATACCACACGCCGTGTACAACAAAGCCGATAGTGCATTTGTCCTTCACCTTGATGTGACGCTGAATCCGCATTTCACTCTCAAAATGGGTGCTGCTGTATCAACAAGCATATCGAACCAAATCTATTTTGGCCTGCACTACCGCACCCTCAAGAATCACTCGAAGGAGTTTATTCTTGACGGTCATCTGGGAAAGGTATATAACAATGTACAGTTGTCGGGGCGTGTCGATTTTCACACCACATTGCCTGTGTCGCTCAAATTCCTCGGCTCCTATTCGACAATAGATTATTATAATATGAGTTATCTCTTTACAAACGAGAACTCAGTTGCTCTTAATCATCAGCGTGAGATGTTTGTAAAGATGAAGGTTATGTTCCCGTTCCTCAACCGAAGAAAGGCCGAAATCGGTATCGGCATAGCCGGGATAAAGGATGAGTATGTACCGTCCAACATCTTCGACCTTGACAAGCCGATGTTTGACAGCAATGAATCGACTCTTTTTAGCGGCTCGATAAAGATGGAAGGCAACACGCTTAATGCCAAGGTTTTCCCGACTGAGGGTATGCACGAGTCTCTTGTGGCGCAGTTTGTAATTGGAGAGGAGAAATACAAAGGGCAAATCGAGGTCGGCGACAACACATTGAAACAGTCTTGGTTGCAGATAAGTTATACAAGGCGTGACTATTTCCGAATCTCGGACAGGTTTTCGCTCGGCACGTATGCTCAGTTGCACTACTCTACACGACGCCTTTCAAGGAGTTATCAGGCTACAATGATGCAGGCATCGGCATTTACTCCGACGATGAACAGCATATTCAACTACGACCCCAAGTTCCGTGCCAACCAATACATAGCCGGTGGTATTATTCCGGTCGTAAAGCTTTTCAATTTCCTTCAGGTAAGGCCGGGGTTCTATGCTTTTGTTCCATACCGTAAAATCTATGAGAACGCCGATGGCACAGCATCGTTCAGCAAGAGGAGGTTCAATGATTTCCAATATATCGCCGATGTGACTGTTGCTGCCCAATTCTCGAATATTGCAGTCAGTGCTTTCGTAAACTATTACAGTTCACACACTTCGCGCGTAAATTTTGGTATTACACTCGGGTGGTTTATGTTCAGCGAGCGCTTCCTTGAGTAAAAAAGTTGTTTTTTTTCAAAAAAAAGTTGCCCGAAAAATTTGCAGGTAAGAAAAAAGTGTGTACCTTTGCACTCGTCAAACGGAAACGATGACAAATCGGCCCCGTAGCTCAACTGAATAGAGCATTTGACTACGGATCAAAAGGTTACAGGTTTGAATCCTGTCGGGGTCACAAAGGAGTTCGGTTGAACTCCTTTTTTGCTTATGAAGAGAGATTAAATATAAGGCTTCATAAGAAAATAATTTTTAGAGATTTCACAGCTTCTAAAATTCAAATTATGGATAAGGTTTCGGAAAACCCTTTAAAAAACCGAAAAGACAGCCACTCCGCACTGATGGTTGTCACTGCTCTCTTCGTCACACTCTACTTGGTGTCGAACATAATGGCAGTAAAGGTAGTCGGTCTCTTCGGCGTCTTCTATTTCGACGCAGGTACAATAACATTCCCGTTCGCATATATGCTTGGCGATGTCCTCACCGAGGTGTGGGGGTACAGGACTGCACGCAAGGTCATATGGTTGACACTGTTGTGCAACATACTGCTTGTCGTATGTACGCAGATAGGCGTGATGATGCCTTCACCGGAGTATCTATCCGAAAGTGAGGCTGCATATAATGCTACATTCTCATACGTGCCACGTATCGTGCTGGCATCACTCACAGGTTTCCTTCTCGGTGAACTTTCAAATGCCTGGCTTATGGAACGTATAAAGCTGAAGACTCGAGGACGCCATCTATGGATACGCACCATTGGCAGTTCGGCAATAGCATACATTTTCGATTCGCTGCCATTTGTGCTGATTGCATTTGCCGGGGTGGTATCTACACACGACCTGCTGATGATGGTGCTGTTCCAATACTTTTCAAAACTGGCTATAGAAGCATTGTTCGGTACTCCGATGGCCTATGCGGCTATCTACGGCATCAAACGCTTCATAAACAGAAGATAGTTATGCAGCGATATTCTTTGATTAAGGAGAAATTCCCTCGCGAGTTCCTCTTGCTTCAGGGGTACGGATGCCGTTGGGCAAGGTGCACTTTCTGTGATTATCACACCGACACGAGCTCAAATCCTTTCGAGGTGAACCGCAAGGTACTTGAACAGGTCACAGGGGAGTATGGCGTGCTCGATATTATAAATTCGGGCTCGGCTATGGAACTCGATGCGGATACTATCGATGCAATAAAGAAAACAGTGCTTGCGAAGGGCATAAAGACTATCTGGTTCGAGGCGCATTATATGTACCGCCACCGGCTTGCCGATTTTGCAAGGCAATTTGCACCGGCAGAGGTCAAGTTCCGTTGCGGCATCGAGAGTTTCGACCCTACTCTGCGTACACGCTGGAACAAAGGTGTTCCGGCAGATGTTGCCCCCGATGATGTTGCGCGCTATTTTAAAGGGGTATGCCTATTGTGTTGTACGACTGGGGACAGGAAAGAACGAATTCTTGGTGATATCGCCATTGCAAAGAAACATTTCGAGTATTTCAGTGTCAATCTCTTCTGCAACAACGGCACAAGCGTGAAAAGAGACGAGAAACTATGCGAGTGGTTTGTCAAGGAGGTCTATCCTGCATTGAAAGATGAACCCAGAGCCGAGGTGCTTATCGAGAACATTGATCTCGGTGTCGGATAATCCTATCCGGCATCCTTAACATTCCAATATCCCGTTTTAATATCATCTTGCTATGTAAGCGGAGTCACCAATGTTATCAGCCATCCGCAGAAACGATCCCACCAGCATCTTTTCTTGTATATCTCCTTTGTCAAGCGGTAGCTCTTCTGCCTGTCAAGGTCAATATATCTGTATAACTCCTCGGTATCCTCCTCGCCGAAAATGAAGATATTGGCTTCGTAATCATACATAAGGCTGCGGCTGTTGAGGTTTGCCGAGCCGATGGTACAGAAACGGCCGTCCACACACATAACCTTCGAGTGATTGAAGCCATCGGTGTACATATATACCTCGGCGCCACGTTTCATAAGCTTGTATGCTGCACGCCACACACCATCGGGTATCATCGGAATATCACCCTTTTCCGAAAGTACAAGCGTAACCTTCACACCTTCATCCAGCGCATCCTCCAACGCCTTGCGTACCTTTGGCATAGGCATAAAGTAAGGGCTGATGAGAATTATACTGTCTTTTGCCGAATATATTGCGTTGGCATATGCATCTCTCATATGTGACGGTGTCCTGTGTGGCCAGCGGTCGACGACTGCAATATCGGACACTCCGGCAGCAGGCTGGGAAGGGTAATAAGCTTCGCCATCGATACGTTCACCGGTCTCTTCGAACCACATATCAAGAAAAATCTTCTGCAGGTCGTTGACAGCGGCGCCTTCGACCTTAGAGTGCATATCGCGCCACTCACCTACCCCTTCAATACCGTTGAGGTAGTAATCGGCGACATTTATTCCGCCTATGTATCCTATTTTGCCGTCAATGACAACAATCTTGCGGTGATCGCGCAAGGTGTGGTTTACCCACGGGAAATTGATGGGGTCGAATTTAACAATTTCAATCCCTTTCTCGCGAAGAGCCTTCAAATCCTTTTTCTTCAATGGACGGTCGTTCGACATATTGCCGAATGCGTCAAACATTGCACGCACCTCTACCCCCTCATTTACTTTCTCTTCGAGCAGGTCTATCAGCACCTTGTTTATTGAGTCGTTGCGGAAATTGAAATACTCGAGATGAATATGATGCTTAGCATTCCTGATGTCATTGAACATCGAATCGAATTTTACGTGGGCACCGTTGAGAATCGTTACCTTGTTGTCAGTGGTATATGGCATACCAGCGTCTTTGACATACTGTGCAAAAGCCGAATCGGAACGCTCGAAGTTATCGCGTTCTATAGGCACAAATGTACTGCGGCACGATGTTGTAACAGCAATTGCCAATACCAGCAATATATATGATAACCGTTTCATTCAATATTATTTTTGGTTTGCAAAGGTACTAAAAATATAGGTAAAATAAAACAGCAAAAGAAGTGATGGTTTGTGTGTTTGCTATAACTGCGAAAAAGGATAGTTTATAAACAAAAAAGGCAAGCAAGCCGTTTGGCTTGCTTGCTGAAAGGTTAAAGAAACTGCTTAGTTTTTCGGGCTCAAAGTTATCTGTATGAAGTTTCCTGCATCCACCAGTCTCTTCACTGCTGCTACAACAGCCTCTGGTGTAGCTTCGTTGACAGCCTTTTCATATTCCTCATCATATCTGTCACCGAACTCAGCTGCTTTCTGCAATATGCTAATCCAATAACCGTTGCTAATCCTATCCTGTGGAATGTTCTTCTTGATATTCTTTGTAATCATATCGAACTTGTCGGCAGGGATACCTTCTGCAATAAGTTTCTGCATACCTTCGATAGCCAAATCCGACAGTTTCTCGGCACTTTCGGGGTTGGTTTCGAATGCAACCTGAATCATTGCAACCTCCTTTGGTTCACGGCCTGTCGATGTAGCTACACTTGCACCGTATGTGCCACCCTCGCTCTCGCGAAGAGTCTCTACATACACCATATCAAGGTAGAGCTTGGCGATATCCAACAAAGCAGCGTTCTCAATGCTATAAGGCTGATATGCCGAATAAACCTGAAGCACAGTGCTCTTCGGGGTCTCCATTTCAATAGTTTCATCCTTGATTACCTTACCGGCAGCGAAGTCCTCGTTCCTGTCAATCCACTTGCAGCCCTTCTTGCCACCGGGGAGTGAGGCGATATATTTCTCAACAAGCGGCTTGAGAGTCTCGGCATCCACATTGCCCACAACATATACAGTTGCACCGGCAACATTGCTGAAAAGTCTCTTTCCAACATTCTCAACCACTTTGATATCAGCTCTGTCAATTATCTCTTCGTTGATGGTAAACATACGCTCATTGTTGTTGTATACTGTCTCTACAATAAGTTTCTGCAATTTGAGCTGCGGCAATTTCGCGAGGTTGGGCAGGATTGCCTTTATCTGGTTGATACCTATCTGGTACTCGTCATTGTCGTAACGCTGGTCTGTGATATTGAGGTATAACAACTGCATTGCAGTCTCAAGATCCTTAGGCATAGAGACTATTTCAATGCCGTGACGTGTCTTGTCAATATTGAGAGAACAGCTCACGCTCTTTCCTGTAAGCATCTTCTTGAGCTGTACACCGCTGAATTTCGACAAACCGCGGTTCTGTGCATAAAGAGCCCAGATGTTATCCTCGAACGATGCAAGTTCCTCAGTCTCGATGAGTGAGCGTCCGCCCTTCATTACAAGCTCTATACGCACCTCGTCGTTCTTGTGTGTTGTAGGCAGATACACAACCTTAACGCCATTCTTCAGTGTCCATTCGGTAGAACCGTAAACACCGGCCTTCTCTTTCTTTATCTTACCGGGCTTTATGGCATCGGCATCGAGCAGAGGCTCGTTGGCACCCTCCTCCACGGGTGCAGAAATTTCACTCGCCTTTACTTTCTCTATAACGGCAAGCAGGTCGGCCTCGGCTGGGTGTACAAGGCCTTCACGCTCGGGGGCATTGTACAGAATGCACATATTCACATCTTTAATGAGCTCCGAAATCAGCTGCTGGAAAACCATACTTGGCAAATTGTTGCATATTTGCTGTACGAGCATCAGCTCGGTCTCGGGGTCAATCAGATAGCTGTTGTGGAAGAAATGGTTCAGTATCGGGTAGATGAACGCCGGGTTCTTGCGGCTTGGTGCAGCCTCCACACCCCTCTCGGCACTGCTGATAAGGTCGAGCTTAGCACGCTCCAACTCGCTCTCTGTGATACCGTATCGTTTCAGTCTCTCAATTTCAGTGTAGAAAGCCTCCAATGCTGTGAGGTATTCACCATCCTTGAAAGAGACCTGTGCCATTACTGCATCTGTACCCTCGACAATTGGGCTGAGACCTACGCCACCGCTGAGGAAAGGTGCACTTGCCGATGCAGTGATGGTCTCCATACGCTCACTGAATACCGAACGGATAATCTCAAGCAGCATATTTGTAACGAATGCAGCATCGGTAGCTGCCATCTCTTTTGGCACGATGGGGTTCATTCTCCACATTATCTCAATAGATGAGTTTGTGGCTTCAGGGTCTGTCAACACTGCTACAACAGGCTCTTCGTTGCCGGGTATCGGAATAACCGGTTTCACGGTCGGGGTCTCGGGTGCAGGTATAGAGCTGAAGGTTTTGATAATCTTCTGCTCCATCATATCTACATCAAAGTCACCCACAACCACTACAGCCTGCATATCCGGGTTGTACCATTTGCGGTAGAAGTTTACAAGACTCTCGGGCTTGAAGGTCTTGAGCTGTTCCTCACCACCGATGAGCGTGCGGCGCGCCATCTTTGTGTCGCCGAAATAGTAAGGCAATGCACGCTCGAACATTCTCCAGTTCGCATCGCGGCGTGAACGGCGCTCCTCTAGAATGACACCACGCTCGGCATCAATCTCCTTGGGGTCACAGGTCACATAGTGCGAGTAGTCGTGCAGCACCAGCAGACAAGAGTCGATGATGCCCTCGCGTGTAATGGGGATATTGTTGAGCATATACTGTGTCTGCTCAAAGCCGGTCGATGCGTTGATGTTGCGGCCAAACTCGGCACCTATGCTCTGGAGGTACTCGAGCAATGTCTTGCCCGGGAAATTCTTTGTGCCGTTGAAGCACATATGCTCAAGGAAGTGTGCAAGACCATCCTGGTCATCCTCCTCCTGGAAGGCGCCCACATTTGTCGCAAGGTAGAATTCTGCACGCTGTGCAGGCTTGTCGTTGTGACGGATATAATAGGTAAGTCCGTTCTCGAGCTTGCCTATCCTGATGCTCGGGTCAACGGGCAACTCCGTCTGTCCGAACGAAATTAGGGTAACTATCGCTACCGCTAACGTTAAAAATAGACGTTTCATATAATTTATTATTTAAAGGTTTGTTTCTCTTCCTCTTTAAAATTATCAACTTGCAAAAATAAATAAAAGCGGAAATACTTTTCTTCTTTTTAGTATTTTTTAATCAAATAATGTCAAATTCCATTACTTTGTATGTGAGCAAAGCCGATGCGGCAACTCCTGCGGCAGGTATTGCCAAAATATTTCCTGCCACCTTATATTTATTATGGATTTATTGATTATCTTCGCAGAAACATTTCAAAAACAATACAGCTATGGTTTATAACGAAAGGGATATCCGTCACGAGCACGCTATCGAGTGTGCCAAGCAGATGATGACAGCAGCACGTACTGCCCCAAAGGCAAAAGGCGTTGATATAATTGAGGTAATGATGATTACCGATGACGACATTGTTGCATTGAGCAATGCACTGCACCAGATTGGCGAGAATATGGGTAGGGGCGGTCTTATGCGTGATGCCGACAACATCCTCTCGGCCGAGGCTGTCGTGCTCATCGGCTCACGCGAGGAGGCAATGTGCCTCAACTGCGGATACTGTGGCTTCCCCACTTGCGGCGAACGCACACCAGGCGTTCCTTGCGCAATGAACACCATCGACGTAGGTATTGCTGTGGGCTCGGCCTGCGCCACTGCAGCCGATCTCCGTCTCGACACACGTGTTATGTACTCGGTTGGCTATGCAGCGCTCAAGCTTGGCTGGATGCCGGGTTGCAACTACATAATCGGCATCCCCGTGAGCGCAAGCTCAAAGAATCCTTTCTTCGACCGCAAACGTAAAGTGCAGCAGTAATGGAGCAACCCAAACAGCAGCTATACCTGCCTGCCGAGTGGCACGACCAACAGATGGTGCAGCTCACCTGGCCACACGAAGGTACCGACTGGCATTATATGCTTGACGAGGTCGAGGCTTGTTACATAGAGTTAGCGAAGGCTATTTCACAGCGCGAGCGTCTGCTAATCGTCGCCCCCGATGTCAACAAAGTCACTTCGGCATTGAAGAAAAACGGTGTCAGCACAGCCAATATAACACTCTTTGAGTGTGAGACAAACGACACTTGGGCACGCGACCACGGATTTATCACCCTGCTCGGCAGCAATGTTCCCCACTATGTCGATTTCTGTTTCAACGGATGGGGGCGTAAGTTCGAAGCTGCGCTTGACAATGCCATAAACGGGAAGTTGTACGACGCCGGTGTTGTAATGGGCGAGTACGAGGATTGCACCTCTTTTGTTCTTGAGGGCGGTTCTATTGAGAGCGACGGCAAAGGGACAATACTGACAACAAGCCAGTGTCTGCTTGCGCCCCATCGCAACCAACCGATGGAGAAGGCCGAGATCGAAAGATGCTTGCTGAATATGTTGCACGCCGAACGTGTACTTTGGCTCGATTATGGGAACCTCATAGGCGACGACACCGACGGTCACGTCGACACGGTAGCACGCCTCGCTCCATCTGACACCATAGTGTATATGCAGTGCACTGACAAGGACGAAGAGCAGTATGCCGACCTTCGTGCAATGGAGAAACAGATTGCAGAATTGCGTACAGCTGCAGGCGAGCCATACCGTATGCTTGCCCTGCCATCACCAACCGCAATATATGACGAAGATGGTGAGCGTCTGCCGGCGACATACGCCAATTTCCTTGTGATGAACGGCGCTGTTCTCTACCCTATATACGCACAACCTGAGAATGACCGTCGTGCAGCAGAGGTGCTTGCCGTTGCATTCCCCGGGCGTGAGATTGTGGGCATTGACTGCCGTGCGCTTATAAGACAGCATGGTTCGCTGCATTGTGTGACGATGCAGTTCCCTAAAGGGAGATGATTGCAAATGGAATTTATTAGACTTTCTTGATATGGATATAATAAAAGTAGGTATTATACAGCAGAGCATCGGCAGCGATGTGGAGGCAAACAAACAGAAACTTGCCGAATGTGTACGTAATGTCGCAGCCAAAGGTGCGCAACTCGTCGTGCTTCAGGAGCTGCACAACTCGCCCTATTTCTGCCAGGTCGAGTCAACGGAGAATTTTTCATACGCCGAACCGATACCCGGCCCGTCGACCGATTTCTACGGCAAGCTTGCGGCAGAGTGCAAGGTCGTGCTTGTGACATCTCTTTTCGAAGCGCGTGCAAAAGGCCTTTATCACAACACAGCCGTTGTCTTTGACAGCGACGGCAGCGTTGCAGGCAAATACCGCAAGATGCACATACCCGATGACCCTGCCTATTACGAGAAATTCTATTTCACGCCGGGCGACATCGGTTTTCGCCCCATCAGGACATCATTGGGAACCCTTGGTGTACAGGTGTGCTGGGATCAGTGGTATCCCGAGGGTGCACGACTTATGGCACTACGCGGTGCCAACCTGCTCATCTACCCCACTGCCATCGGTTGGGAGAGCAGCGACACTCCCGAAGAGAAGGCACGACAACTTGGTGCCTGGCAGACTGTGCAGCGAGGTCACGCCGTTGCGAACGGCCTGCCTGTGATTGCCGTAAACCGTTGCGGTCACGAGCCCGACCCGTCGGGGATGACAAACGGTATCCAGTTCTGGGGGCATAGTTTCATCGCAGGCCCGCAAGGTGAATTTATTGCCCATCTT
>CALBKR010000052.1 GCA_937896105.1 uncultured Bacteroidales bacterium | reverse complement strand
TGCCGGAATAAAGCCCAAGCGCCCGTTCAAGTATTATTGGAAAGTGTATACATTCAAGACTATGAAATGGCTGTGCAACACATTCCTGCCAAAGGCCAAGGCACAGGCCATCATCGAGAGACGCCGAAAAGGTGCCGGCTCGAGCGACTACAACAACGCATCGCCTATGATGCGCGCGATACTGTCGAAGGTGGTGAACGAAGACCTCAAGCACCTGATGCCAAGCATCAAGGCGCCCACCCTGCTCTTTTGGGGCAACCTCGACACAGCCACACCGCTCGGCGATGCCAAGACAATGGAGAAGCTGATACCCGACGCAGGGCTTGTAGTGGCACACGGCACAGGACACTTCTCGTTTCTTGAGAACCCGGGGCTATTCACCGCTGTAATGAAAAATTTCTTCAAAATAAAGTGATATGCAACAATACCCGACAACATATGCCATCATAAGCCTGCTGTTTTTCCTGGTCATTGCCAAGTACGACATACATATGTTCCAGCTCAGTTCGTACCGCAACAACCGCTATTTCCGTTGGCTCGTGCCGGGCAACATCGTATCTACAAAACGGCTTCTCGCCTTGGCAATGCTCGCAGGAGCGTTCATCCCCGGCTATTTCGGGTTGGGATATGCCACAGGCATCACAGCCGTTGCATTCGTGCACTGCTTCCTCGAGAAGTTCAAGACACCGCTTGTGTACACAATGCGCGTCAAGAGGCTCTTTGCTACAAATATCATACTATTTGCAGCCATTGCAACGGTTGCCATCCTTGTAACAGGAAAGGCGGCAACAATCATCATAGGAACATCGCTATTGCTGTCGAACCTGCTTATGCTGCTTGCCAACCTTGTGAACACCCCAATTGAAAAGGCGATAAACCGCCACTACTACAACGATGCAAAGCGCATCATCGAGGGGCACAAGGGGCTTACAATCATTGGCGTGACAGGCAGCTTCGGCAAGACAAGCACCAAGAACTACCTTGCAAGCGTGCTTGCCGAGAAATACAACGTACTTGTTACCCCGGGCAACTTCAACACCCTGCTGGGTGTCATACGCACCATACGCGAGCAGCTTCGCCCCTACCACCAAGTATTTATCGTGGAGATGGGAGCGAAACAGGCCAACGACATCAAGGAGATATGCGACCTGGTACACCCCACCATCGGCATCGTAACCGCTGTAGGCGAAATGCACCTCGAGACCTTCAAGAGTGTGGAGAATATACAGCGTACCAAGTTCGAGCTCATAAACTCATTGCCTACAGATGGTTTGGGAATAATAAACAACGATTCGCAATACATACACGGATACAACGGCATCACAAGCACCTGCAGGCTCATACGCTACGCCATTGAAAACGAAGGCGAATACAAGGCCTGCGATGTCAAGTACAGCGCCGGCGGCGTATCATTCACGCTCAACGGGAAAGAGCAGTACAGCAGCCGCCTGCTTGGTGCCGGCAACCTGCTGAACATATTGGCATCCATTGCCGTTGCCGACCACTTGGGCGTGCCTGTCAACAAACGGCGCAATGCCATTGCACGCCTGCAACCTGTAGAGCACAGGCTATCTATGAAGGTATCGAACGGTATCACAGTTCTCGACGATGCCTACAACTCGAACCCACAGGGTGCGAAAATGGCACTCGGGGTACTTAAAGGCTTTGCCGTTGCCGACGGGAACAAGCGCATCGTCATCACCCCGGGATTTGTAGAGATGGGCAGCCGCCAGGCCGAGGCGAACAGGGAGCTTGGGCGTGTCATTGCCGACAGTTGCGACTATGCAATTGTTGTCAATGCCACCAACCGCGATGCCATAAGAAGCGGCATTGAGGAGGGCGGACTCGCCAAAGAGAGATATTTCCTTGCCGACTCGCTCAACCACGCACACGCACAGCTGGCGCAGATTTTGCGCCCCGGCGATGTTGTGCTTTATGAAAACGACCTACCTGATAATTTCAGGTAGGCTGCCGGCAAGCTTTGCAGCGAATGGTCACGCGAAGGATGGATGAAAGTGTCAAATCATAACAGAAAAACAAAAAAACAAAGATATAACAATGAAGACAAACGTAGGTGTTGTTTTTGGCGGGCGCTCCGTTGAGAACGAAATTTCGGTAATCACAGCCAACCAGGCGATGGCTGCAATGGACAGGGAGAAATATGAGATTACCCCGATATACATTACCAAAGAGGGTAAATGGTACACCGGCGAGGCACTGCTCAGTGTAGCGAATTACCGCGACACAAAGAAACTGCTATCGATGTGCGAGGAGGTGTATATGAAGCCGATATATGGCGACACAAACCTCTACCGCACCAAGAAGGGCATGTTCCAGAAGGATGTGGTGACAAGGCTCGATGTCATCCTGCCGGCACTGCACGGCACCAACTGCGAGGACG
This sequence comes from uncultured Bacteroidales bacterium, assembly GCA_937896105.1. The sequence continues at coordinate 4,776 of CALBKR010000052.1, read as the reverse complement.
GAACCTTCCAGGGCGTGATGGAGTTCTCGGGAATCCCTTACACCGGCTGCAACACCCTTGCATCGGCCAACGGAATGGACAAAATAACAATGAAGATGATACTCAAGGAGTGCGGTATCCCCGTCATCGACTACTGCTGGTTCAGCGACAAGCAGTGGAGCGAGGAGCAGGAGAGCACCATTGCCGACATTGAAAAGAAGCTCGGCTACCCTGTTATCGTGAAGCCTGCCAACAGCGGTTCAAGTGTGGGCATACGCGCAGCACACAACCGCGAGGAGCTGCTCGATGCCGTTGACTATGCAATATCGTTCACCAGCCGTGTAATCATAGAGAAATATGTGCAGAAGCTCAAGGAGGTTAACTGCGCCGTGCTGGGCAACTACTACGAGTGCCAGCCATCGGTGTGCGAGGTGCCTGTACGCAGCGGCGAGATACTATCCTACCAGGACAAGTATATGAACGGCGGCGGCAAGCAGTCGCAGGGTATGCAGTCGACCGTGCGTGAGATACCGGCCAACCTGCCCGAGGCAAGCACCGCATTTATTCAGAAGGCCGCCTGCGACACCTTCCGCGCACTCTCGTGCGACGGCGTGGCACGCATCGACTTCATCATCGACGAGGCGACAGGCGACATCTTCGTGAACGAGATAAACACCATCCCAGGCTCGCTGTCGTTCTACCTTTGGGAGTACAGCGGCATCAACTTCACTACACTTGTCGACAAGCTCATTGAGATTGCGTTCCGCCGCAAGCAGGATGCAGGCTTCAAGGCTGTGAACTATGGCGAGAACATCTTTGCAGCAAAGAGCGCCGGCGGTGCGAAAACCGGAGGCAAGTTCGGCGGCAAGATGGGTGGAAAAATGGGATAAGCCATAAGGCAGAGCTATGAAACGTATATTTTCGACAATGATGGCACTGCTGTTTGCAGTGACCATTTACGCCGGCGAGGAGGAGATAACACTCAACACCCCTACAGGCGACATACACGGCAGGCTTATGCTTCCCGATAGCGAGACCCCCTGCCCTGTGGTGATAATCATTGCCGGCAGTGGCCCCACCGATATGAACGGCAACAGCATCGGGGCACAAATGACCAACAACTCACTGCTCTACCTTGCCAGGGAGCTTGCTGCAAACGGCATTGCCAGCGTGAGGTACGACAAACGCGGCATAGGCTCAAGCGCAGCTGCAGCCACCGCCGAGCAGGATATCCGTTTCGAGCATTATATCAACGATGCAGCATTATGGGCAGACAAGTTAGGCGGTGACGCCCGGTTCAACAGTGTCATCATCGCAGGACACAGTGAGGGCTCACTCATTGGTATGGTAGCAGCACAGCAGAGCAAGGCTGTTAAGGGATATATCTCCATAGCAGGCTGCGGAAGCCCTGCGTATGAGATACTTGAGAGGCAGTTGAAGAGCCAGCCCGAAAGGATACAGCAGGAGTCGGCTGCGATATGCAAGGAGCTCCGCGAGGGACGCACGGTCGAGAAGGTGCCGTTCTACCTCTCATCGCTCTATCGTGCAAGCGTACAGCCCTATTTGATATCGTGGTTCCGGTACGACCCGGCTGTGGAGATTGCAAAGTTGGATATTCCCGTGCTTATCCTACAGGGCGACAGAGACCTGCAGGTTGGAGTTGAAGAGGCCAAGAAACTGCAGGCAGCAAGAGAGGATGCAGCCTTTTATATAATAAAGGATATGAACCACGTGATGAAGCAGTGCGTCACCGACGATATGAAGGAGCAGTTGAAGATATACAACGACCCCGACCTGCCGCTAAAGCCCGAACTTGTAACACACATAGTGGAGTTTGTAAAATGATATTTAAAAAGGAAAGCCGCGGCTTTCCTTTTTAAATGTTATTTTACTTTGACAACTCCAACATTCTAACTATCGGTTTCTTTGCCTCGGCGCGCAGAGCCTCATCGAGTTCCACTGCAGGCCACTCATATTTCAGAGTGTTATAGAGTTTCTCAAGAGTATTCAGGCGCATAAATGCACATTCGTTGCAGGCGCAAGGACCTGTTGTCGGCGGCACCGGAATGAATACCTTTCCGGGGCAACGCTTGTTCATCTCGTGCAGTATACCGCTCTCGGTAGCAACGATAAATTCGGTTGCGCTGTCCTTCTGCGCGAACGAGAGTATCGCGGCAGTTGAGCCTATGAAATCGGCAAGCGCAAGCACACCGCTCTTGCATTCGGGATGGGCAAGCACCTTTGCATCGGGATGAGTGCTCTTGAGCTCCACGATTTTCTCTATAGAGAACTGCTCGTGAACGTGGCAACCGCCGTTCCACAAAAGCATATTCCTGTGCGTCACGGCATTGAGGTAACCGCCAAGGTTCTTGTCGGGCGCAAATATTATCTTCTCGTCCTTGGGAAAGCTCTCCACTATCGCGCGGGCATTGGTCGATGTCACAACAATGTCGGTGAGTGCCTTCACTGCTGCCGATGTGTTCACATATGCAACAACCTTGTGGTCGGGATGCAGAGCCTTGAAGCGTGCAAGTTCCTCTGCCGGGCAGCTCTCGGCAAGCGAACAGCCGGCATTCAGGTCAGGGATAAGCCCCTTCTTGCCTGGCGAGAGAATCTTGTTGGTCTCGGCCATAAAGTGCACGCCGCACATAACAAGAATATCGGCATCGGTCTTCTCTGCTATCTGCGCCAGGGCAAGGCTATCGCCCACGAAATCGGCAACATCCTGCACGCTGCCATCGGTGTAGTAGTGCGCCAGCACCACAGCATTCTTCTCCTTACAAAGACGGCGTATCTCGGTTTTCAGGTCGACACCTTCGGGGATTGCCTCATCGATGTAACCCTTCTCTATCCACTCCTGCTTTATCATAATCGTATCTTTTTTAGCATATACCTTTGCGAAGGTAATAAAAAATCCTCTATCCGCGAAAAGCAAGGCAATTTATAACCTTTTATAACATTAGAATTTCATCGAGAAATAGATGCCGCAACCGCCTTCGTGTGTTACCACAGGCGCCAGCTGCACCTCGTGCTTCTTGGCAAACGGTGTTGTGAACAGCAGGCCGCTGCCCACGCTAATCGCCGCACCGGCAAGCACATCCCAGACATCGTGTTTACCTGCATATATCCTGCCCCACGCCACGTATGCGCTCACAAGATAGGCCGGCACACCCCATTTCCACCCATACCGGCGTTGCAGAAAGGTTGCACCGCCAAAGGCAAAATTGCAGTGGTTCGAAGGAAAGGCATCGCTGCCGCTGCCATCGGGACGCGCCTTCTTCACACTATATTTGAGTATATATGTAACCGCAGTAGATACTGCAAGTGTTTTTCCGAGCTGTATGATTCCCTCCTTGTCGCGCTCGTAAATGGCAACGCCGAGCCCCATTACCGCAGGAACGAACATTGCGGCATCGGTAGATATATCCACAGCACGATGCCCCTGCGCGACAGTTTTGTCTGTCACAAACACCAACAGCAACAGGGAAAATATGAAGCGCCTAAACATAATATCAATCACGTTCTTTCAGCCGGAAGGAGACCACAGCGACAACAACACACAACACAGAAATGGCAATTGCGGCAACAACAGCATCAAGGCTCAGCAACTCTACGGCCAGCAACAGGGCTGCGGCAAACGACAGAAGAGCCATCAGCAGGTAGCGAGACGGGCGCACCTTGTACCTGGTGCGTTTGAACCATCTGAACTTGCCGTTCACATAGCCGGGGCCATAGTTGACGAAGATGCAGTCCAATTTCCCGGTTGCCACAACAATAGCAAGCAGAAGCAACAGTGATGCCGTTATTATATTCTCCATAACAAAACCCTTCCCACAAACAATTCAACACTATAAAGATACGGATTTATATCTGCACACACAATTATTTTGGTACTATTTTTAACAGGGGGACAGAAATGGGTATTCAAGGCCATCCAACACTTTCAAGTATGCGCCATAACAAAAATTACAAAAAAATATTCCCTTTTTGGTTTTTATCCCTTATATTCGCAACACAAAACATCAGGTAGAGCCAAATGGGTTGGATTAGCGACATAGATTTCCTTAAAATCATAGATTTTATCGGTACTTTCGCATTTGCCATCAGCGGAATACGCCTTGCATCGGCAAAGCGCTTCGACTGGTTCGGGGCATACGTGGTTGGTGCAGCCACTGCCATCGGCGGCGGCACCATACGTGATATGATGCTCGATGTACCGGTGTTCTGGATGCACGACCCGATATATTTATTGTGTACAGGCCTCGCATTGGTGTGGGTAATCATCTTCCGCCGCTACCTGGTGCATATGCACAACACATTCTTCATCTTCGATGCCATCGGCCTTGCCCTCTTTACCATCGTAGGCATCGAGAAGGCCATCGAGTGCGACCTCTCTATCTGGGTAGCTATCGTTATGGGTACGATGACAGGTGCCGCAGGCGGTGTCATACGCGATGTACTCATCAACGAAGAGCCACTCATATTCCGCAAGGAGATATATGCAATGGCCTGCGTAATGGGCGGCCTCGCCTTTGCCGTCTGCCATTGGATAGGGCTCACCACATTCCTCACACAGATAATTTGTGGCGCTACAGTCTTCCTCACCCGTGTACTTGCCGTGAGATACCAGATATGCCTGCCCACACTCCGCCCCGAGGACGACACTCAACAGCAAGATGACAAACAAAAAACCGAAAACTAACCATAAAAACAACTGAAAAATGAAAAAAATCACCCGAAAACAGAAAAAGCGATTGACAAAAAGGCACAAAAAGTGTAGAGTAGCCGCCCCGAACT